>CAUUCN010000006.1:0-33123 GCA_963543945.1 uncultured Candidatus Saccharibacteria bacterium | reverse complement strand
AAGCTTACGATCATTCCTATTATTGATATGCCGACAATTATTTGTTGCAATTCGGCAAGAATAGACTGGAATTCTGTATGTCCTAGCATTCCACGCGAGACATCGTCAGTTCATATGGTAAGTATGTTCAATGAACTTAATGATGAATCAGAACCACAAAAATCCGAAGCAATTTATGACGAAATTTATGTAATAGGAAACCCGCCATATAAAGGTGCTCGATGGCAGACATCTGACCAGAAGAAAGATATGCTTACGAATCTTGGCGAAATAAATGGAGTTGGGAATCTAGACTATATTTCAATCTGGTTCAAGAAAGCCTCAGAATACATAAAAAATACAAACGCAGAATATTGTTTTGTTACAACCAACTCTATTTGCCAAGGGCAATCGGTGTCGATATTATGGCCACATATTTTAGTAGATGGTCTAGAGATTGGATTTGCGTATAGTTCATTCAAGTGGCAAAACAACGCAAAGGATCAAGCTGGCGTGACGGTAACCATCATTTCCGTTAGAAACAAACAACGTAAGAAAAAATACCTATATACAGGCGAAATTATTTCAGAAGTTAATAATATAAATGCTTATTTACTCCCTACAGACGATTTTTATATCGAACAAGCGAAGAAACAAATATCCGATATTCCTAGCATCGATTATGGCAGCTTTGCTCTTGATGATGGAGTGTTTACCATTTCGGCTGAAGAGTATAAGCGATTAATAGATGATGACATAAGGGTAAAACCATTCTTAAAAACATTTATAGGTTCGGCCGAATTTCTTCGTGGCATTACGAGATACGCTTTATATATTCCTGACAGCCAATACGAGGATGCAAGAATCATTCCAAGCATCGAAAAAAAGATATCACATGTCCAAGAATGGAGACTAAAAAGTAATCGCTCCAGCACAAAAAAGCTAGCAAATACCCCTTGGCGATTCGCCGAGATTCGGTACAAAGAAAAACCTTGCATTCTTATCCCGATTGTTTCTTCAGAAAATAGACGATATATACCAATGGGTTATCTAGAGGCAGGGACAATTGTTTCCAATGCTGCTTTTGCTATTTATGATGCTGAACCTTGGTTATTTGCTCTTTTGGAATCAAAAATGCACATGGCTTGGATTCGTACTGTATGCGGAAAATTAGAGACTCGGTATCGTTATTCTTCATCACTTGGCTACAACACTTTCCCTGTTCCTCCACTAAGTCCTATGCAAAAAGAGAAATTGACTAATTCCGCAATGAGTATTCTTATGGCACGCGAAAATCATACCGAAATGACACTAGCCCAAATGTATGACCCAGACAAAATGCCAGAAGATCTGCGTAATGCACACGACGCAAATGACCTACTTGTAGATAAGTTGTACCAAGATAAAGCATTCTTGAATGACGAAGAACGTCTGGCAAAGCTATTCTCAATGTATGAAGAGTTAACAAAAGATAAAAAATAAAGGAGCATCATGGACCACATGGATCGATGTAACACTATATTGGAAAAAATTGCCGAGCAGCCGGTTTTTGATGTAAATGATGTACGCGAATGGCTAAATAGCGGCGACAGGATTGCCTCAGATTGCATTAAATGGCTCATCGATCATAACCAGATTGAACTTTGTGAAGATGAGTCGGGCGACGCAAAATACATCTCCAAAGAAGCAGCTATAAATAATGATTCAAATGCAGAACGACCAAGCAAACAAACCATCAACGTTGTAAATGTTGGTTACAATCAGACTGGTCACAGTACACATACGAACGAACTCGGCATGCGCGAAATGCAACAACGCGCATACGAAAAACGCACAAGCCAAAGACTACTTATCAAAGCCCCGCCGGCATCTGGTAAATCTCGCGCTCTAATGTTTTTAGCGCTCGATAAGCTTCATAATCAAGGTGTAAAGAAAGTCATTATCGCAGTTCCAGAACGATCGATCGGCGCATCCTTTCGCGACGAGGACCTAACAAAATACGGCTATTATTGGGATTGGCGAATTGCACAATATAATAATCTTTGCAATGACGACGGTTTAGACGATAAAAGCAAGGTTGGTGCATTCATGAAATTCATGGATAGCGACGACGATATTCTTCTCTGTACGCACGCTACTCTACGTTTTGCATGTGAATATATTCCAGTTGAAAAATTCCAAGACTGCTTACTTGCAATTGACGAATTTCATCATGCGTCAACGTCTGAGAACAGCGTGCTGGGAAGCGTATTGCATAATATCATGCAAGAAACTAACGCGCATATTATCGCTATGACTGGTACTTATTTCCGCGGCGATTCTGTAGCTATTCTTACGCCAGAAGATGAAGCAACTTTCGATAAAGTAACGTACACATATTATGAGCAATTAAACGGCTATACATATCTTAGAACACTTGGAATTGGATATCATTTTTATACTGGCCACTATTTGGATGACGGTGCACTTGCCGAAGTGTTAGATACGCATAAGAAAACCATCATTCATATACCAAACGTTCAGTCTAATGCTGCTGGGAACATCAATAAGCATCAGCAGGTTGATGAGATATACAGTGTGATTGGCGAATGGAAAAGAAAAGACAAAGATACTTGTATCGATTTTATTGAAACCGAAGATGGCCGTATGTTAAAAGTCGCAAATCTCGTAGAAGACGATCCTCGTCACCGCGAGCCGCTTCGTAAATATATTTCAGATGTAGCACGAAATAATATTGATGGTCTAGATATTATCGTAGCACTAGGCATGGCAAAAGAAGGCTTTGACTGGCCATTCTGTGAACATGCTCTAACAATTGGGTATCGAGGCTCTTTTACGGAAGTCGTACAGATTATTGGACGCTGTACACGCGATAGTTATAATAAAACACATGCCCAGTTTACAAATCTGATCGTAAAGCCAGCTGGAACGCAAAGCGACGTAACGATAGCAGTAAACAATATGCTAAAAGCTATTACCGTATCATTGCTTATGGAACAGGTGCTAGCGCCAGAATTTAAATTCACTCCAACTCCAAGAGAACCGCGCGAAGCGAAGCCGGGCGAAATTTTTATCAAGGGTCTCAAGGTTCCAAAGTCTGAACGTGGTAAACAAATTTTACAAACCGACCTAGAAGATCTAGTTGCAAAAACACTACAAGATGAGCGTATTGAGCGTGCAGGCGCAAATAATATTGCTGGACCGTATCTGCGCCAAGTTCAAACTGATATTATTCGCAAAAACTATCCTGGCCTCGAAGATGATGATATAGAAGCTATTCGTCAAAATGTTGCCGTCAAAATGGCAATGACAACCGCTAAAATTGTATCTGAAAAAGATGATAGGATTGGCCAGAATAATCAATTTGTAATTCTAGCAAATAGATTCGTCAAAATAGACGAGCTCGATATGAATTTAATTGATTCGGTTAACCCATTCCATCACGCATTTGAAATTTTATCAAAGAAGATGGACGGTCAAACTTTCAAGCTGATTCAAGACGTTATAAAGAGTGATAATGTTAATTTTACTGATGATGACGCACTGGCGTTAGTTCCAAAAATCCAAGAGTTCGTAGATGAACATGGTGGCAAATACCCATCACCACATTCAAATGATTCTAATGAACGCCTATTGGCAAGTGCACAAGCATATCTAACGCGTAGAATTTACGAAAACAGTAAACTAAATCCGGAGAACCCATGATAGACTATTCTGAAAAAATTGCAGAATTAGCAAAGAGTCCTTATGCGGATTTATTTAAAACAAAGCCAAAGCAACAAAATATGACTGCCGATGATCGTTTGCTAGAATCGTTTGAAGAAATAAAAATCTTTTATCATAATCATGGACATGTCCCACATATAAACTCTAGCGACATGAAAGAAAAGCTTTTAGCAGCACGACTAAAAGGGCTTCGGCAAGATAAAAACAAAAAGGCTATGCTTACCGAAAAAGATCCAGACAGTATTCTAGAAGATGATATGGAGGCACCAAAAGATTTTAAAGAATTAGAAAAAAATTTCGGCAGCCTATTCAAAGGCGCCAAAGACCTTTTTAATGTTTCATCACTTCCGAACAATGGTCGAGTAAAACGCACGGTTGAAAATGACTACGAGGTAACACGTCGTGAACAATGTCCTAATTTTGACTCTGATTACAAAGATGCCTTCAATAGTATTCGCATTAATCTTGAGAATGGTCAATTGAAAACCGTGAAATTTGTAGACATTGATCAAATGCAACCTGGCGGATATTACGTTTATAAAAGCGAGTTATGTTATGTAGTAAGCTTTGATGAGGTTGAACAAAAAGCAGGCTACTCACAGCAGCGCATTACCGTAGTTTTCGAAAACAAAACTATGTCTCATATGTATCGTCGCTCTCTTGCTCAACGGCTATATGAGGATAGCGGCTTCGCAGTGGTAGATAAAGACGCATTAGAACAGCAAAAACTAGAAGCCAAAATAACTGGCCATATATACATCCTTCGCTCAAAAAGTATGGACGATAAAATCGCGACGATTAAAGATCTATACAAAATCGGTATGGTCGAGAATGAGTCAGTGGCTTCACGCATTGCGAACGCAAAAAACGAACCAACTTACCTAATGGCGGATGTCGAAGTTGTAAATACGTATCGCGTTGAAGGCTTTAATACGCAGAAATTAGAAAATCTAATACATAAATTTTTTGGCGGGTCACAACTAGAGGTTGAAATAATTGGTAGTGACGGAAAGCCATATCATCCACGCGAATGGTACTGCGTGCCATATGAGGTTATAGATCAAACGATTCATCTGATTAGTAGTGGTGAAATTATTAACTACTATTATGATCAAAGCAAACAAAAACTTGTTAAGAAAAGCTAGGCTAAATTACTTATACTTACTACTCTGAATCGCAAAGCTCAGAACAAAAAATGATTCTTCACGAATATGAAGAATCATTTTAGAAATTATTTCAAAACTGGTGAGCCGGGTGGGACTCGAACCCACGACACCAAGCTTAAGAGGCTCGTGCTCTAACCAGCTGAGCTACCGGCCCGACTCATTCGTTATTTTATCATTTTTTGCGCAATTCGTCCAGTAGAAAAATAGAAATTTTTCGTCTCACATATCGCTCAGGTTTAGTAGAAAAAATAAAAATCCCCTCACACCTCACTCTGGTCCAGTAGGAAAATAAAATTTTACCATACTATTTTCGCGTTAGGCTTAGGAGAGTTCACTTGAGACTTGCGGATCTCGACGTATTGCGTAAAAGGTGTTAATTCTGGGCACCCCTTCATTTTTCCCGCAAAATGTACTATAATAGCCTCACTGCGAATTGTAGCATAATTTTTCTATACGTTCGTAGATGGAACCTTTACATTTTTCAAAGGAGGGAAAGAAATATGGACCAAGGAATTACCTTAATGGCCGGATCACTTTGTAACACGCTGGAGTACGTGGAGAAAATTTTTCACGAACATAAGAACGTACTAAAAAGCATCGAACTGTATATCAACGACTTCAATGTTAATCGCGAAAAAATAAATGATATAACAGATGCCCGCTGGAAGAAAATTATTGAAAATCAGAGGAAGAAAGCCGCAGTTAATGGTCAGAAAACTATTCTCGACCAAAATCAACTCTTCCGCTTATCCAAGCAAATCGTAAGCGACATTAGTTACATCACGCTCGCGACCGATTCCTGCCAATTTTTCAAACGTCGCTGGATTGACACCGGCGATATTCACTGGCTGAAGGATGTGATTGATTTTTACAACAAGAGTTGGAAGCGCTTTAACGGTATTTATTCGAACATCGACTGCTTGATTCGTCAACCGATGTTCCTGAAATATGTCAGAAGTACCGAAGAGCGCCGTCAGGAATTCTGGGGTCTGGTTAATGAATTTTGTAATCAGATTGAGAAAATCGACCATGTTTTGGTGGAAGCTTTCCAGAACGACCTCAAGAATAAGCGCATGCTGCTCGCTGAGCAAAGATATCAAGAATTTTTAAATTATGAAACCGATGGCAGCCTTATCGAGGACGCCGAAGAATTACAAGCCCAAGAGCTTGAAAATGAACAACTTTTCTCTGGCTGCAAAATTAAATATATCCCCTTAGGGCATATTGCAGCCGCCTTCAAGGAAGTTTCTAAGCTTCCGGATCTTACTTCAAATTCTAACCTTAAGCAATTAACCAATTTATTAATTGCCCTTTGAAAACATGATACGCCGAGAATTTCTCGGCGTATTTTTTGTTCTATGGTAAAATTAAAGAGAGGAAAACCTCACTTGCACCAGTATGGCTTCACCATTCGTGTGTTGTACTCATTATCTCGTTTGCACCCGTATGGTTCCGCCATTCGTGTGCTGCGTTCGTCGAAAGAAAGAATAAATTCTTTCTTTATCCTCACTTGCACCCGTACATAAAAATGTTCGGGCGCGGCACTCATCGATATAAAATAGATTTATCTATTTTATATCTCTTCGTTTGCATCCGTACCACCTGTGGCGGTTCGGATGCTGCGTTCGTCAATATAAAATAGTAAGCTATTTTATATTTCCTCACTTGCACCCGTAGCTCAGTGGATTAGAGCATCTGTCTTCGGAACAGAGGGTCGAGGGTTCGAATCCCCCCGGGTGTACCAAGCTAAATCGAGCCGGTCGGCTCTTTTTTTAATTTTCTCTTTACTGAAGCAATATAGTTTATAATAAAATTAATGAACGAAGAAAACCAAAATTTCGCCGATTACGTTTCACAGATCGACGAAACTCAATTAGCCACCGACTATGCTTCAAAGCTCAGTAATAATGAAGCAATCTATGATTCGGATTACGATGATTCAACTTTTGGCTCAGATTCTATCGAGTCTGTCGCGGTCTACCCCAATGAATCCACTGCTGTCTACAATCTCAATAGCTGCGACCTCGACGATGGTGAGCTTACTTGTGGCGACGATTTCGCTGATAACGGCGATACTATCCAAGGTGGCCCCTGCCAGGACCTCATCGAATATTTCAGCGACAAGCCATATCTAGATTAATCTAATCTTTTGCTCAGACTTTAAGAAGTTTTTTAAATTCCAACGCTCTCTATCTGTTTAATTCGCGATGTTTTTTATTTCACGCTAGTCAGAAAAAATAACCTCACCAGAGGTTATTTTCTTATTTGTTGCGCTTGCGCTTTTCGCTGTGCTTGTGATTGTTATTACGATTCAATTTAGAAATCACAATCTTTTTCTTTTTAACTGCCATATTTTCTCCATGCAGAATTAGTAAGATATTTTAAATATTATAGCATATCTTCGCATCCTCGCAAGAAAAAAGAGACGCGAAGAGATGCTGCCTCAGTATTTTTCATATTCACACGAGAAAGATTCTGCCTTTCTTCGCAAGAAAAAAGAGACGCGAAGCGGCGTCCCTTTTTGACAAATTTTTCAGAACTTGAACTAATCAGATTATTTTCTAAATTTTATGTAAGTTCAGAACTTGAATTAATCAGATTGTTTTCTTCAGATTTTGCGTAATTTTAAAAATTAATGGCAAGTCACTTTGTCGTCCGATACTTGCAGAAATCTCCGAAACTAGATCGTTGATGATCAGAAGCGCGCCCATCGTGTCCGCCTGTTTCAAGGTTTCATCGATCGCATTTTTGACACTAGAGATAATCCAAACCATCTTAGTATCAAACGTAAACACACGCTCCGTATCCACCAGGCCCGTCATCTTCATTTGCACTTTGCGTGTGAGAAATTGTTCCTGGTAATAATCTTTCAGATTACGAATCTTGCTCCGCTGTTCATTAATTTTCGGCTGCGCCACATAAGTATCACATGTCTTCACTGGTGGCATCTTCGATTCATTAATAATTACATTCCAATGTCCGCCCAGTTCAATCGAAAACGGCGACGTGCTAAGAATTTTCGATTCCGTCGGTCGATATTTAATATTTATCTTCTGGAAATCGTTAAAATCATTCACTAATTCCGAAAAAGCCGTATAAGCCTGGGCTAGGGAATTAAGACTTACGTCAATCCACTCCCGCTCGGTCTCTTCGTTAATCGATTCACCTTCACGCTGTGCCAACTTGGAAGAATAAACCAGTACTGCATTATGAATTAACTCAATATTCAGCGCCTTCGCCAAAAACTGATCGTAATCTAGAAATAATTTCACGGCAGTGGTCAAATCTTCACCGATTAAGATCCAATAATTTAAAAAATGATCAGGTCGTATTACTTGGTTGATGAAATTAATCGAATCCTTCACTTTACTAAGGTTCTGCTTCAGGCGCGGCACCGTATAGTAAATTATCTGCATGTAGCGGCTGAGCTCTTCGTAGGCTTTCAATTCATCCGGTTCGTAAACATCCTTCATGTGCAGCGACGAACGATAATTATCGTCGAGCGCCCGCAGTTTTTGTCGCAAACCATCCGTGTAGTAGACAAAAGCCTGCATCTGATTCACCATTTCTTTTGCATAATTGATGAGCTTGCTTAGGTCGGCATTAAAATCCACCAGGTCAGCATCTTTCTTTTTCATGTTCCCCTCCTTAGAAAAAATGTCAATTTTAAGTTACTCTTGTCAAACAAGACAAATATATTATAACTTATTTTTACCCCCTTGTCTAATCTGTTAATCTACCTAAATTTTGAACTTGCTTATGTTATAATTAAGCAAATGAATGAAGCACAAATCCAGGCAGCCAGGCGTGAAAATGAGGAAGAGGCCACCTCTCGCCGTTCGCTGACCCTTAATATTCCATACCTCGATATGCGCCCACTTGAAGAGCGTCTACCTCTGGTATTTGGCCTAATTGATATTGCTAAAATGCACAGTGACTATGTTCTGCCTTTGCAAAAAGGTGGCGCCGGGGAACCATATCAATTCCTTGTCACCTCTCAGACTCCACGTAGTACTATTAAGGAACTCACTGACCGTTTTAATGTTAATGGCGACGGTGTCGACTTCTTCTTGATTTCGAATAGCGGCTATCAGGCTATGATGTTGCGCTACGATCCACCAAAAGAAGTGCATTATGACGATATCAAAATTGCCAGCGAGGGTGACTCTGAAACGATTGCCTCGGTTTCTCAAACCTTGAATTCCGTCGGTACTGACAAGGTCTTCGATTTTCTTTTGGACCAGGCGGACAAGCTCGGCGCTTCCGATATTCACATCGAAAATCTACGTGACAATATCCGTATTCGTATGCGCGTTGATGGCATTTTGCATCCAGTCGCCAATATTGAACGTGATCGTTATCGTGTCTTTATGGGTGAACTGGGTTCGCGCGCCGGGGTTTCTTCCGCGGCTACCACTCCACAATCCGGCCACATGCAAAAAGATATTTTCCGTGACGACTCTTCACATCTCTTGAATATCCGTGTCGAAACCGTGCCAACTATGTATGGTCAGGACGCCGTGCTTCGTCTCTTTAACTTCGATGAATCTTTACTCAATCTAGATCTCTTGGGTCTTTCTGAATCTGAACTTGCTGCCATCCGTGATGTGGTTTCGCATCCTCGCGGCCTCGTTCTCATGGTCGGTCCGACCGGTTCTGGTAAATCTACCACCCTTTATTCTATGCTTAATGCTCTGAATAGCACCGATCGCAAGATTATTACTCTTGAGGATCCGATTGAATATGGGATTTCTGGTGTTTCGCAAATCCCGGTCAATACCACCCAGGGTGGCTCCTTCGCAGACGGCCTCCGTAGTATTCTTCGTCTCGACCCGGACGTCGTGATGGTGGGTGAGATTCGCGATGCTGATACCGCGAAGACTGCCATTCAGGCCTCAATTACTGGTCACTTGGTTCTAAGTTCTTTTCATGCTAATTCCACCGCCGCCGCTTTTTCCCGCATGATTGACCTCATCGGTACTAACCCAATTTTCTCCAGCTCTATCCGTATGGTGATGGCGCAGCGTCTAGTGCGTGTGCTTTCGGAAAATAAGAAATCCTACCAGCCGGATGAGGCCACTCGTAAGTATATCTTGAATGTTCTCTCGAATCTCTCGGATGAGGTAATCAATCAGCAACTCGGCTTCACTTTTGACCCAAATAATTTCACGCTTTACCAAGCAGTCCCTTCTGGTATCGAAGATCCCTTTGGTTATAGTGGTCGTAAGGTGATTATGGAACAATTAATCGTCACTGAAGAGGTGCAAAAATTCATTCGTGGTGATGTCGAGGATATCAATACTGATCTCATCGAAAAAACCGCCCAAAAAGCCGGTCTTATCACTCTTGAACAAAAAGGTATTTTCGCCTGCCTTCGTGGAGAAACCACTCTCGACGAAGTCTCGCGTGTAATTTAAGGAAAACTATGTCAGAAGAACCAAATTTTAACCCCCAAGAAGCAGAAACCCAGAATCAGGCTTCAATTAGCCATACTTCCACCGACGACATTTTTTCGCGTCCATTTGTGCCGGACACTCCCGAGGAAGCACCGACACCTGAAAGTGATTTTGTCGAGCCAACTACCCCTTATGGTACACCGCCAGAATTACTGGAAAGCATCGATAATTCCAGTGAGCTTCGTGAAAAGAAAAAGAATAATGCCGAACCAATTGCCCTGGTCGCTTCGATTTTGGCCGTCTTTTTCGCTGGCCTTTCGCTCTATGCTTTTATCGCCATGGGCGCCAGTAATGCCAAAAATTCTAAGCTCATTGCTAATTTTCAAAACGATTTAAAGCATAGCGACGAAATTATCGCTCAATATGAATCCGCTACTAAAACCAAGGTGGTAAGTTCTGATCCAAAGTCCGATGGTTCTGATACCGGTGATAAAAATGAGAAAACTCCGTCCGATCGTAAGCCACAAATCGTCAAGTGGAATGATTTAAATATTAATTTTAATCAACTCGTCACCACCGTGGGCGATAATTACACTATTACTGGTGGCCGGATTGTGACTAATTCCGACGGCACCAAGGTTTATGCCAAGCTTAGCCGCGTGAAAACCGAAAATAATCCAAACGATCCGAACCCTCTTAACCCGAACCGTACCATTTATTCTGGCGCGGTCTCTACGGATATTTACGAGCGTGACCTGCCTGGTGGTTCTTGGAAATATGTCGCACCATTCGCTACTGAGTCGAAAGAAAAATGTGATAATTTGCCAAAAAATCTCCAAGATGCTATTCTCACCTTAGACACCTACGAGCCAACTGATGCCACTAAGTATCAGTGTCAGCTCTGACCTCTTCCATTTTCTCTAAAACTATGTTAAAATAAACCAAGTTTCTAAATAATAAAGGTAAAATATGAGTTTTCAAATCTTGAAAAATATTGCTGACGCTCAGAAAAAGAAAGCCGTTGTCGATGTTCGTTCTGGTGATACTGTGAAGGTTACCCAGAAAATCAAAGAAGGCGACAAGTTCCGTTTTCAGGTTTTCGAAGGTGTTGTAATCCGTGTTGATCGCAAAGAATCTCACACTGCTCGTATCGTTGTGCGTAAAATCGCCTCTGGTATCGGCGTTGAAAAATCTTTCCTTCTTCACAGCCCATTGGTAGAAAAAATTGAAGTAGTCAAGCGTGCTAAGGTTCGCCGCAACTACCTCTCTTACCTCCGCCACCGCTCAGGTAAGTCTGCTCGTCTCGTCGCTCGCGACTTTGACCGTGCCGCTGTCAACACTTTGAAAGAAGAAAAAGTTGAAGCTACTGAAGCTGTCGCTGAAACCGCCGAAGCTACTGAAGCCTAAAATGAAAACAATCCCGTAAGGGATTGTTTTTTTTGTCTCTCGAATTACCGATTATTCATCCAGTTCGAACCACTCTTCCAGCTTAAAATCTTTTCCGACCGCCGCCACCGCTAAAATCGGTGTGAAATCGGCGTATTCCGGATGTGTCGCTAGGAATCCTGCTACCGCCAGACGCATTTTCTCTTGCTTTTTCTTATCGATGAAATCTAACCCCGCGCCAAAATCATTACTACCACGGAATTTTACCTCGGTGAAGTAAAGCACTCGGCCCCTTCGAGAGATAATATCCACCTCAAATAATTTCGTTTTATAATTTCTCGCGACAATTTCATGACCAGATGCCTCTAGATAATCCACTACGACCTGCTCGCCCCAGTCACCCAGCTGCTTGCTAGTAATTTTGTTTGCAATCATCTGTTCGCTCAGGCCACCAAGCTGTTTGGTGGTAATTTTGTTTTCTGCAATTTCTCGCACCGGGCGAAAACTGCGGCGATGTTCTGGGGTGAGACCAAATTCTTCCATCGCTTTTTGGTGTGCCGCCGTGCCATAGCCGACATGCTTGCCGAAGCCATATTTCGGATAAACTGCATCGAGCTTTGCCATATAATTATCGCGTTCCACTTTCGCGAGAATACTGGCGGCCGAAATTTCCTTGACTAGAAAATCGCCTTTCTTTAAAGTCGAGACATATTTTTCTAGCTTCGTCCCCACCAAAAAATTCATCGTCCCGTCGATAATAATTTCCGAAAAGGGAACCTTGGTCTTTTGAATTTGCTCCACCGCTCGTCTAGTCGCGAGCCTCAAGGCCTCGCTCAGTCCCACCTCATCTATCTCCGCACTACTCACCCAACCAGTTGCAGTCGCCAAAGCCTTTTCTTTAATCAAAACATAAAGTTCTTCGCGACGTTTGGCGGATAATTTTTTCGAATCGGTCAGTTTTTCAATCCATTCTGCATTCTCGGAATTTTGCCAGTCGCCCAAAATACAGGCGCCAATCACTAGTGGCCCCGCATATGGCCCGCGCCCCACTTCGTCAATTCCTAAAATCATGGCTTAGCTCCAGGTATGTTCTTAGTTTTTATGAAAATCACTATCTATCTTCGGCGGCTATTATGTAATAAAAATTCTGCCTATCCCCTAGCGACTATTTACTGACATTGAAGCGAAATTCTACAATATCGCCGTCTTCCATCACGTAAGTCTTACCTACGGTGGCTAGCTTTCCAGCAGCTTTCACCGCCTGTTCACTACCTAGCGCTACTAGGTCATCATATTTCATCACATTCGCCGCGATAAAGCCTCTCTGAAAATCAGTATGAATCGTGCCGGCCGCCTCTGGTGCAGTAGCACCCTTTTTGATAGTCCAAGCTCGCACTTCTTTCTTGCCGGCCGTCAGGAAAGATTGTAATCCTAGCGTGTCATAAGCGGCAATGATTAGCTCCGACAAGGCATCGTGATCTACCCCATAGCTACTGAGAAAATCTTTCTTCTCCGCCAAGGTCATCCCCACCATTTCTTCCTCGAGTTTTGCATTGACGAAAACCGCCTGATTCGGCGCCACCAAGGCACGCATCTCATTTTTCAGTTCTTCGTTAGTTAATTCACTTTCGTCCACATTGAACATGTAAATCACTGGCTTCTCGGTAAGGTATGGAATTTTTTCTTCCTGTTCCTTATTTTTCTTGCGCTTCGCTTCCACTTTTTCGCGAGTTTCGAGGTCGGCTAATTCCAGCTCGGTTTGAATAATTTCAATATCTTGCTTCGGGTTCACTTCCGCAGCCGTGTTCGAATCCTTCGAGACGTGCAAAATGTCGTCATTTTTAAACACGCGCACTACATGACAGATAATTTGACATTCCCGGATGTGAGCGAGGAATTTATTGCCCAGACCTTCACCTTTCGAAGCCCCCTCGACTAGTCCTGCAATATCAACAAACTCCACGGTGGCTGGAATCACTTTTTCAGTTTCATACATTTTGGCCAAAACATCGAGACGGGTATCTGGTACTGGCACGATTCCCACATTTGGCTCAATCGTCGCAAAAGGATAATTCGCCGCCAAAGCGTGCGCATTGGTTAAGGCATTAAAAAGCGTTGATTTTCCTACGTTCGGTAGTCCCACAATTCCAATCTTCAAATTCAAAATCAATACTCCTTAAATTTATAGTTTCTTCTCTGTTAATTATAGCACACTAACGTCTAGTTTCGTTTTTCTAGAATCCCCAGAAAATCTTCATTCATCGCAGCCGCATGAAAACCAGGCTCGCTCTTCACTATCGCCCCGGCTTGCTTGGCTAAGAATAATCCTGGTTCAAAGTCCCAGGGGTTTTCTGCTCGAAAGCTCACTCCGTGCATCCTCCCAGTCGCCAGAAATGCAAATGCCACACTAGCTGCGCCAAATACCCGATGAGTCGACCCATATTTTTGCATTCTGGTCGCCGCTTCGATTACATCTCCGCCAATCACCGCGTAAAACGCATTCAGAATCGGCACCTTGCGCGCCGAGATTTTCTTCCCATTTAGATAAGCACCACTTTCATCGGCAAAATAAAATTCCTTCAGCGCCGGCAAATCAATCACGCTTGCGATGGTCTCCCCATTTTTACGACAAGCCACTTGAATCCCCCAAAGCGGCAAGCCGTTCGCGAAATTTTTCGTTCCATCAATCGGGTCGATAATGAAACAATTTTCAGACATCGCAGCATCCGGATTAAATTCTTCGCTAATAATCGCAAAATCCGGATATTCCGCCTGGATCTTTTCAATCAAAAATCTCTCCACAAGATAGTCTACGTCCGTCACCAAATCCCCTTCGGATCCTTTGGCATAAACTGCAAAATCTCGTGACAATAATTCTTCGGCTTCGCGTACAATGCGCTGTATGAATTCGCCTTCCATAGTTAGTATTATAGCATTCTGCTATTATATAACCATGAACACTATCGATCCGGCCGTGCTTTCCAAATCTCAGCAGCAAATTCCTCATGTCGATCCGGCCGTGCTTTCCGATTTTCAGCGTCAAATCTTTCAACTCGAACGTGACAATACTTCGGAATTAATTCATTTTGAACGGGGAACTACGCCGATTTTGCTTTCTGCTCCGCATACTGTAAATTTTCTTAAAGAAGATGGTAATTTTAAAATGCGTGAAGGCTACACTAAGGCCATTGTGAAATATCTGGCTTTAAAAACCGGTGCCTTCCTCATGATTAAAGAAAATTCTGATGGTATCGATCCGAATAAACCAGAAATGGAAAATTATAAGCACCGCCTTCTTGAAATTATTGAGCAATATCAAATTCAACTCGTCTTAGATATCCATGGCGCCGCCTCACATCATGATTTTGCTCTCGAAATTGGCTCGCTCGATGGTGTAAGCGCTAAGAATCAAACAATCGAATCCTTAAAAACCGCTCTAAAAAATCAGGGAATTGCACCAGTCGCCGAAAACAATCCGTTCAAAGGCGGCGGCATTACAAAGACCGTCCATGGAAATACTAATATTGAAGTTTTGCAGCTCGAAATTAACCGTAATTATCGCGATCTCACCCATCCAGAAAAGCTTTTTCATCTCTGTAAATCACTCGAAAATTTCCTTAAAAGTTTTCCACAATAAAATTCAATTTAATTTCAGTAAAATCTATTGACGACTAAGCATTAGCATGATAAATTAATAGTAACTTGAAGGTCAATACAAGTAAAAAACAAAAAACTATTAATATTTAATAAAGGAAATATTATGACAAAATATGCAAAAATCATGGCAACTTTCGGTGTCTTAGCTGGACTCGGTGTCGCTTCACTCCCACTAGCAACCTTTGCTGCTAATAACTCTGAAACCACTGTTAAGGTTACCGTTCAAGAAGGTATCTCTATCGCTAACGATAATGCTACCGCTGATGCTGGTAACAAAACTCCAGGTGAAGCTGGTTCTGCCACTTCTAACCTTACCGCTGCTACTAACAATGCTGCTGGTCTTAAGATTACCGTTAAAGACAAAGATGAAGACACTTCTCTCCGCGCTGCTGGTATCACCGGTTCTGTCGCTGGTGTAGACTTCATCCCAACCGCCGCTTCTGGTACTGGTTCTTGGAGCCTCAAGGGTGGTGATCTCGTAGCTGACACTGCTATGGTTAAGAATTCTGAAACCGCTCTTGTAGTTAAGAACACTTCTGGTCCTTCAACTGAAGCTGTTGCTATGACTTACCGCATCGAACCAGGTGCAGCACAACGCCAAGGTACCTACGAAGACGTTATCGTTTACACTGTTACCAAGAACTAATTTCCTGTATTGACTGATGAATCAGCTCCTCGAAAGGAGCTGATTTTTATTTGACATTCTGGTAATGCTAAACTATACTAGATACAAATAAGTAGAGGAAAAAATATGAAACATATTGGGAAGGTAGCAGGCGTTCTTGGGGTCGCTTCTGCCTGTGGGTTAATGGCCTTGCCACTTAGCACTTTTGCTATCGAAAAGAAGAACAGCTTGGATGTGAATGTTACCATCGCATCTTTTCTTAATATCACGTCTGGCGCTAGTACAGTAGCAGATACGATTAATCCGGGTCAGGTTAAGAATCTTACTAATACTATTCGCGTGAAGACGAACAGTGTCACTGGCTATAATATTAATATTCGCGATAAAGATTCTAATATTAATCTTATCCATGACACTACCTCGACCAGTGTTATTCCGGCTTTGGCTGGCA
This sequence comes from uncultured Candidatus Saccharibacteria bacterium, assembly GCA_963543945.1. Classification (GTDB taxonomy): domain Bacteria; phylum Patescibacteriota; class Saccharimonadia; order Saccharimonadales; family Saccharimonadaceae; genus Nanosyncoccus. Next base: position 16,737 of record CAUUCN010000006.1, on the reverse strand, counting down.
ATCTCGATGGTACTCAAGCTGGCTGGAATTATTCTGTAGGTAGTATTTCTCATAAGGCGATTACGGCTACTGATGCTTCAATCCATAAGAACCTTAATACGTCTAAGCAAGTGATTGATGAAACTACTAACATAAATTACCATGTCGCTGCCACCGGCACTCAAATCCCAGGTAATTACAGTGATGTAGTAGTTCTCACCGTTTCAGAAAATCCGGGCACTTAGAGCTTAATTTTCATTGAATTACGCTTTTGCTCGTGTATAATAAATAGCATATAACTAGGAGGTAAATGAAAAAACTTAAAGGTCTAATTTTCGGTATGGCAGTTGCCTTGCCATTCTTCTTCGGCATCGTACGCCCAGTCCACGCAGATAACGGTACCGAACGTCTTGCCAATCACATGCAGGTTTCTCCTGCTTCCCAGCAGCTTGGCACTTTGAAGCCGGGTGAAACTAAACAAGGCACGTTTCGTGTCCAGAATATCGGCACTAACGCCTTTGATTTTAAAGTCTATGCTGCACCATACTCAGTCAGCAATGAAAACTACGACCCAACTTTCGATGCATCATCCGACTATACTAAGATTTCTAACTGGTTTACCTTTAGTGCTACTACTGGCCACCTTGATCCAAACTCGGAAACTACCATCGAATACACCGTGAAAGTTCCTCAGAATGCTCCAGGTGGTGGTCAATATGCTTCCATTATGGTAGAGAATGCTTCCAGTGAAAATTCATCTAATACTATTCGCGAAGTCACTCGTATCGGTATGTTGATCTACTCTCATATCGATGGCAAGATTAATCACTGTACCAAGATTTTGGAAAACAGCCTACCATTTATTCTCTTCAACCCACCAATTTCCGGTACCTCTCGTGTCGAAAACTGTGGTAACACCGATGAGGATGTCAAATATGTTCTTCGTGTCTTCCCATTCTTCTCTAAAGAAGAAGTCTATACTAACGAAGAAAACCCTACTTACCGCACCACTCTCCCTAATACTAAGCGCCTCAGCAAGGAAACTTGGGAAAAATCTCCAGGTATCGGTATCTTCTGGGTCGAGCAAGACATTACCTTTGGTAGTGCCCACAATACTTCTCGTAAGCTCGTGATTCTTTGTCCTATCTGGCTTATCGTCTTACTCGTTCTCTTTATCCTCTCAGTTATCTTCTGGCTTGTTTCAAAGAAGTACGAGAACAAAAAATCTAATACCAAGTCCGCACCTCGCGTCGAATCTGATTTCTAAAGGAGTATTTGATGAAAAATAATTTTAAACGTGTCTTGACTCTAGCCCTCTTCGGGCTAGGTCTCTCCGGCTTCTTCGGTTTAGCAAAAACCGCTGCTACTTATGCCGACGAAAAACCAGCTGAAAAACCAAAAGTTCAAATCCAAATTTCTCCAGTGAAAAACACCGTCTATCTCAAAGGCGGCGATGTTTCTGACTTCACCTTCAATGTTTCTAATATCGGTACCGATCCTTTCGATTTTAAGGTTTATGCTACTCCATATTCCGTCTCAAACGAAAAATATGAACTAAACTTCTCCAAGGAAAGTTCTCGTACTCAGATTACACGCTGGACAACCTTTGAAGATGCTTCCGGTAAATATGTCTCTGATGTTACTTATTCTGTGCAGCCAAACGAAACCAAGGTTGTGAAATATCGTGTCACCGTACCTCAAGATGTGCCAGCTGGCGGTCAATACGCCGTCATCTTCGCTGAAGCTATCCCAAAGGACGACTTAAATTCTACTGGTATTAAAACGGTTTCTCGCGTTGGCTTGACTCTCTATGGTAAAACTGAGGGTGAAACCAGGGAAGAAGCCAAAATCTCCAAATACCATCTCGACGGTTTCCGTGTTTCTGGCAATATTCGCACTTCTGCCACCGTTGAAAATACTGGCAATACCGATTTTCGTGCCACTGTTAGCATGAAGGTAGAAAAGCTCTTCGGCGGTTCAATTTTTGAAGACACTAAGGGTTTCGATGTCTTACCAGATACCACTCGTGATGTTGATCTCGAATGGAAGGACAGCCCAGCTTTCGGTATTTATCGCATTACTTCCACTATCTCGGCTGGTGGTAAAGAAGAAAAATCTACCAAGATTGTCTTAATCGTACCTATCTTTGTTCTAATTATTCTGTTTATGCTATTGACAACGGCTGTGGTATGGTTTATCATCGTACTTAGAAAGCGTCGTGCTCAGAAGTCTAAGTTAATTATTTAGACCCTGGCACAGATAAAAATAAAAATAATAAAGGCGAAAAATGAATAAAAAATCAATCATCGGCGCATTAGGAATAGCAGGCTTGACCCTACTCGGCGGCCTGGCGCTCACTAATCAAACTTACGCCCAGGAAGCTACTTCTTCTGAAGTAACCGTCCAGGTCACCGTTCTTCCAAACGGTCAATCAGTTGCTATCAAGTCTCCTACCTCAGATAGCAAGGTGCTTGAAAATCAAGTACCACTCAATATTGATTTTACCAAGTCTAAAACTATTGAATACGAAGTCAAACTTACCGACAAAGACGGTACTACCACCACTATCGCTAACGAAACTGTTGACGTAAGTAATGCTGGTGCAGCTAATAGCGGCTCGAAGAAAATCCCTCTCGATATGCAACAGCTCACTAATGGTGTCTTCGGTAAGGTTTCTATTAAGGTTACTGTTGACGGTAAAGCTGAGACTGCTGATACCGTAGAATTTAACTATGTTCCAGTAGCAGTTGAGAAAACCCAGACTAACTCACGTGGTTACACTGGTTTTCGTATTGCTCACGCTGCTGGTGTCGCGAAAGTAAAAGTTGTCTTGAAAGATAAAAATGGTCACAAGGTTGGTGATAAAGAAATCGAAATCACTGATCCAGTTGCAATGACTAACGGTGGTACTATTGAACTCAATTCAGAAGATATTAATAATAAATTGGACAAGGGTGATTACACTCTCGAGGTCGTAGCTCTAAACGGTGCTGGTGATGATCTCGAAAAACCAGAAGTTGCTAGCTTCAAGTTTACCGGCAAGGATGAACCAGCTAAACCAGAAGATAAACCAGCCACTCCAGGTAAGAATGGTGGTAAGAAAACCCCAGCCGTACCTAACACTGGTGGATCCGTCTTCGCAGGTATGAATCTTTCATCCTCAGACTTTCTCGCTTCCGGCATTGCCGTCTTCGCCTTCCTCTCTCTCCTCGCCGTCGTCTTCCTCAAGAAAGGTAAGAAATCCGGTTACCGCCGCTAAGATTGATTCTAAAAAAGACCTCCATCCGGAGGTCTTTTTCTTTTAATTAAATTATGGTTGAAATCTTCGCTTAAATATCATATAATAAATTTGCTGGACGATTAGCTCAGTTGGCTAGAGCGCGTCTTTGACGTAGACGAGGTCAGAGGTTCAAATCCTCTATCGTCCACCAGTAATTCAGGTTAAGAGCCTGTTTTTTTGTGTTTCTTGATATTTTGTGTTATAATATATGTTGTAACTAGTTTTTATTACTCAAAAAATGAAACAGGAGGGGGAAGTTATGTTAGTTTACCTTGAGGGCCTACCGTATGTAGGAAAGTCTACTCTAGCGAAAGGTTTGAAATCCAGATTAGGTGTAGGGTGGAAGATTATGGATGGTCAGCATCTTACCAAAGAAGAACTTTATGTTCTGAGAAGCGGAAATTGCGGAAATGTGATTCTCGACTCTTTTAAGCCATATTATGAATTAGCAAAAGAGTATGCGCGTTCTACCTATGTTCCCAAGTCGGTGCTAAAAGAATATCAGGCTATGCTGCCTAGACCTACGGCGTCCTTTTATTTGCATGCTGATAGTGACATGACCTTGGTTTCTCGGGCTGAGACCGCGATTAATGCTGGGATGGATTGTACTAAGTTCGAAAAGTCCATCTTACAGAGTGACCATCTGACTTTTGATGGCTTCCGTAATCAGTTTATGGAGTCGGTTAACACTATGGTGGTACCAGAGTATATTGTCACAGATAATCTATTGCCTGCCGAAGTGCTAAATTCAGTGTATTATAGCGTCAGCAGGGCAATTAAAGCCGCAAGGGAACCGAAAAAGGCTCTCGCGTAATCGTGACAGATCGCAAACTAGTTTTGTCCTTTATCTTGCATCTTTGATGCGAAAGACCCCGAATTCTCGGGGTTCTTTTTTACACTAAAATCCTTATGTCCTAAATATGTTACAATATAATTAATTAAATCGCACTGGAGTTAGTATGAAAATTCAAGATAAAATTAACGCTTATCTCAATACCGCAATCTCCACTACTGTAGTCATGGTATTGTTCGGTCTCTTTTTCGCCCTGCTTCCGGAATTCGCCCTCAATCTCTTGCGCCTACTCCTTGCCGCCGGGTTTCTGCTCGCCGGTTTTAGTATGATTATGAGCCGAGTTTATTCGCGCTTTGTCCGTCTATTTTCTAGTAATTTTCTCGGCGCCTTTCTTATTGTTATTGGCCTCGTCTTCCTCTTTTATCCAGGTATTCTCAGTCTTATCCCGATGACTATCGGTCTCGTCATTGTGATTTCGGCGATTTCTCGCATCGGTTACACTATGGAACTGAAAAACGTCTCCAAATCTGCTTATATCACCTCTATTATTACCAATCTTTTGTCCTTGACTGCCGGCGTCGCTATTATCGTCTATCCATTTGATGCTTCCGCCATTGCCTTGTCGCTAATCGGCTTTATCATGATTGGTTATGGCCTCTCGGATCTAATCAATATTGTTGTTCTAAAGAAACACGTCCAAGATTTCACTGGTCGTTATAATTTAGTCTCCAAATTTTCCGGTTCGAAAAAATCTGAAACCAATCCAGATGACATCGAAGAAGCGGAAATTGTCGACTCTAAAAAGAAATAAACCCCTGTTATTGTGCTTATGCTTGCAAAATCTAAGGAATTTTGTTAATATAAACGTGCAACACAGATATCTTGTGGATTGAGTATATTAAACGTATCGGGTATACGAAAAGACGCATTATATTTTGTGCGGCAAGGTTTTTGCTACTTCCTTAGCGAGGATTTGAAAAACCCCTCTTAATTTTCTAAAAAGAACAAGCAACAAAACATGCAGTTTTACCAACCATTACTACCTCGCTGCGTGTCGCGTCGTGAGACTTTCTAGTCTAAAAGTTATTGCCATTTCTTTTAGTTAGAAATAAGGTTCACCACCTTGGCGGCATGTTGGGGCCGAAGTCACTATTTCTCTTAAATTGAGCAAACTCACTTTCTTTTGTTTTTGGCAACATCCACCTTTTCGGCCCCCAACTTATTTTCATAGTTGCAGCCTCAGCTTGACTAATCTTCTAGACATCAGAAGGCTGCGGATACCCCTCCAACAAATCCCACCTGCTGTGGGTCCCGTCTTGTATAAGGCGAGCTCAAATCCCATTTCTTATGGGTCCCGTCTTATCTAAGGCGGGTATTTTTTTGTTGAAAATTATCTAGAAGATAGGCGAAAACAAAAAAAGAGCCCCGAAAGGCTCTTTTTAAAAATCTCTGTGGTGAGTCGGGAGGGACTCGAACCCTCGACACCGGGCTTAAAAGGCCCGTGCTCTAACCTGCTGAGCTACCGACCCAGAGTACTCTCTTATTATATGCCTACCCTCTAAAAAAATCAAGCAAAATATGGTATAATATTCAGAGTAAAAAATAAGGGCAATATGAATAATAAAGAAAATATCCGTAATGTTGCAATCATCGCGCACGTTGACCACGGTAAAACGACGCTAGTGGATGCATTATTGAAACAATCTAATACTTTCCGTGATAACCAAGCCGAAATGAGCCAAACCCTCATTATGGACTCTGGTGACCAGGAACACGAGCGTGGTATTACCATTACCGCCAAGCAAACCTCGGTCTATTACCACGATCATAAAATTAATATCATCGACACCCCTGGCCACGCCGACTTCTCTGGTGAGGTTGAACGTACTCTCAATATGGCCGACGGTGTACTTTTGGTGGTGGACGCCCAAGAAGGACCGATGCCACAGACCAAATTCGTTTTGAAGAAAGCCCTTGATCTTAAATTAAAGCCGGTTGTGATTATTAATAAAATCGACAAACCTGCTGCTCGTATCGAAGAAGTGAAAGACGAAATTTCTGATCTTTTCTTGGAACTTGCGACCGAAGAATCTCAGCTCAATTATCCAATCTATTATGCCATCGCACGTGATGGTCGTGCCGGTAAGACCGAAAACCTTGATGATGATCTCCATGTGATTTTTGAATCCATCATTAACGATATCCCTTCACCAAAAGTTGACGAAGCCGCCGATAAAGGCCTGCAGCTGCTTGTGGCTTCTCTCGCTTCTGATAGCTATCTCGGCAAATATGCCATCGGTAAAATTTTCCGTGGCAATATCAAGCATGGTCAATCCGTTAAGATCGTGAAGACTCACTTTACAGACGGTGAGCCAGAAATTACCACCGAAAATGGTAAAGTCGATAAGATTTTTGTCTATCGTGGTCTCGGCAAGGAGGAAGTGAACGAAGCTTTTGCTGGCGATATCGTCGCCGTGACTGGCATTCCAAGTGCCAATATCGGTGATACGATTGCGGCTTTCGATAATCCAGAAGCTCTTCCAACCATCGAGCTTGAACCGCCTACTCTCAGTATCTATATCGGTCCAAATACCAGTCCATTGAAGGGTCAAGAGGGTGAATTTACTACTTCTCGTCAAATTTCCGATCGTCTTCACAAAGAACTTGAAACTAATATCGCTTTGAAAATCGCCCAAGATGGTCTCGGTTACAAAGTTTCCGGTCGTGGTGAGCTTCACCTCTCGGTTTTGATTGAAACTATGCGTCGTGAAGGTTACGAACTCGAAGCTGGCCGTCCAGAGGTGGTCTATAAGGAAATTGATGGTAAGAAATGTGAGCCATTTGAAGATCTTACGATTGAAGTCACCCCAGAATATGTCGGTGCAGTTTCGCAAGAGCTCGGTATTCGTAAGGCAGATTTAATTGCTCAGGAAATTACCTCTGGTGGCGCTGTCCGTTTTACCTATGAAATTTCTACCGCTGCGCTGATTGGTCTTCGTAATGGCTTGATGACTGATACTAAAGGTACCGTGATTATGTCTTCTATTCCGAAAGGTTACCGCCCGGTGGAAGGTAAATATAAGCCAGAACGTAACGGTGTTTTGATTTCTTTTGAAACTGGTACTTCTACCGCTTATGCTCTCGATATGGTACAGGCTCGTGGTATTCTCTTTATCCCACCACAGGTCCCAGTTTATCAGGGTATGATTGTCGGTCTTTCGAACAAGAAAGAAGATATCGACATCAACGTTTGCCGCGAAAAGCAGCTCACCAATATGCGTACTCACGCTTCCGATGGTGCTATTCAGCTCACTCCGTATACCAATCTCAGCCTCGAGCAATGTCTCGACTTCCTCCTCGACGATGAACTTCTCGAAGTCACCCCGAAGAGCTTACGTCTCCGCAAGCGCCAACTAGATCCGATCAAGCGAAAACGCGAAGCTAGGAGCTAGAATGTCTCAGCCGGCATATTTAATCGATTCACATTGTCATCTGCATGACCTGGATTTTTATACGCCGGAAGCGCAAGCTAACGCTCTTGCTGCCTGCGTCGAAAAACAAGTCGAAAAACTAATTTGTATCGGTACTGATCACGAAGATTCTTTCAAGGCTGCAAAATTCGCCGCTCAAAATCCTACCAAACTCTTCTGGAGTTACGGTATCCACCCCAATGAATTTGACAAGCCTAGAAAGGATGTTCAATTTGAACATAATAATCATCCAGTGGCAATCGGGGAGGTCGGCCTGGATTATCACTATGGTGAGAACGATAAGCTCGACCAGGCGAGACTTCTGGAAGAAATGTTAGATCTCGCTATTCGCGAAGATTTGCCATTAATTTTTCATGTTCGCGAAGCCTTTGATGACTTTTTTGCGATTTTAGACAATTTTTCTACCGCCAAAATCCGCGGTGTCGTGCATTCTTTTTCTGATAACAAGAAAAACCTCCGTAAATCTCTCGAGCGTGATTTTTATATCGGCGTGAATGGTTTGGCCACTTATTCTACGTTACCGATGCCGCCAATCGAGCGAATTTTACTCGAAACCGATGCGCCATTTCTCGCCCCCGTGCCCCTGCGTGGCCAAACCAATCAGCCGGCCAATGTTTACTATGTGGCGAAATGGCTGGCCGAAAAACTCGGATTAGATTTTAAGGAAGTTGCGAAAATTACTACCGAAAATTCGGAAACTCTCTTTAATTTAGGAGCTAGAAAATGATTTATTTAGATTTTGCTGCCGCCACTCCGGTCCATCCCAAGGTACTTGAGGTGATGTTGCCATATTTTAGTGAAATTTTTTATAATCCCTCTGCCCCATATCTTCCTGCTAAACATTTACGCGGTGAATATGAAGCGAAAAAATCCGCTCTGGCTCAAACCATTGGTGCGAAATCACCGGACTTAGTCATCACGGCTGGTGCCACCGAGTCGATTAATCTCGCTTTTACCGTCCTAGAAAATTACCCAGACGTTGAAGCTCTGATTTTAGCCACCGAGCATGCTTCGGTGCGCGAATCCGCCAGGCATTACGCGAAAACCATCGAGGAAATCGCCGTCGACCAGACCGGTCTAATCGACTTAAAAGATTTGGTCGCCAAAATCACCGAAAAAACGGTTCTAATTTCCGTCGCCATCGCCAATAACGAACTTGGCACCATCCAACCACTCAGTGAAATTGCTGAAATTATCCGACGAACCCGTGAACAGCGCCTCGCCTCCGGTAATCTCACGCCACTTTATCTCCATTCCGACGCCTCTCAGGCCGCCAGCCTTCTCGATCTTTCAGTAGCGCGTCTCGGGGTCGACCTTTTGACGCTCAATTCCGCCAAGGTTTATGGACCGAAAGGAATTGGCGCGCTCTATATTTCGCGTGGAGTCAGGCTCCAACCAATCTCTTATGGTGGTGGTCAGGAAATGGGTCTGCGTTCGGGTACGGAAAATGTGCCTCTTCTCATGGGCTTCGCGGAAGCTTCCGTGCGTGCGAAATCTCACGTCTCCGCCAGTCGCAAAAAATATGAAAAATATAGTCAATTATTCCGTCAAATCTTGACCGAAAAATCCCTCGTTGCTCCGAAATTCCTCGGTAATAAAAAGCACCAATTAGCTAACTTCTGTCCAATCTGCTTCGATGGCCTCGATGCTGAGCGCCTGATTTTTAAGTTGGAAGATCGCGGTATTCTACTTTCTACCGGTGCCGCCTGTGCCGCTTCTAAGGGGCAAAAATCTCACGTGCTTTCAGCTATTGGTCTCACTGATTCGGAAATTACCGGCTCACTTCGCGTCACTTTCGGTGAACTCAATACTGAAGAACAAATTCGCGAAGCTGCCTCGGTGATTGCTGAAGTAGTTAATCAAGAAGCCAAGCGCATCGGTCTGGTGTCAGGCGAGGATACTTCGAAAGAATCGCACGACGTTAAGCTAGGTCAAGCAATTTCTGCCGAATTTAGCCAAAATCAAGGGGTCGCCCATGAATAACCCTGCGGCCAAGATCAAGGAGCCACTCATGAATAATCATGCAGCTAGGCCGAAAACCGTCTTCGTCGGAATGTCTGGTGGCGTCGATTCTTCCGTCGCTGCCGTCCTATTAAAAAATGCCGGCTACCATGTGGTTGGTGTCTATATGAAGAACTGGTCGAAAGACCTTCCGGGTATGAAATGTCCGTGGGCGGAGGATTTGGCTGATGCTAAGCGCGTGGCTACCAAATTGGATATTGATTTTCGTATTTTTGATTTTGAAACTGAGTACCACGCCAAGGTGGTTGATTATATGATTGAGGAATTCAGGAAGGGGAATACGCCAAATCCCGATGTGATGTGCAATCAAGAAATCAAGTTCAAGCTTTTTTATGATATCGCCATGAGTCAGGGCGCGGATTTTATTGCCACAGGTCATTATGCTGTATCTGAAGATGGTAATTTGAAGCTCGCTACCGATACTAATAAAGATCAGACTTATTTTCTCTATCGTATTTCCGATGAGGCGATTTCGCGTACGCTTTTCCCGCTTGGTAAAATGTTAAAACCAGAGGTGAAGCAGTTGGCTGCCGAATTCGGTCTCGATAATGCCTACAAGAAAGAATCTATGGGGGTTTGCTTCGTGGGTGAAGTCGGGATCAAAGATTTTTTGCAGGAATATATCGAAGTAACTCCAGGTCAAATTATCGATCGTGATACCGGAGAGGTGCTCGGCACGCACGAAGGTGCGGTTTTCTATACAATCGGTCAGCGCCACGGCTTAAATCTCGGTGGCGGACTGCCTTACTATGTGGTGGGAAAAGACATGTCTAAAAATCTGGTATATGTTTCAAAAAACCTCAATCACTTAAATCTTTGGACTAAGATTTTGAAACTAAAAGACGTAATCATTCGCCAAATTCATCAGGAAACTGGTAATATGCAGCCAAATCTTTCTAATCTCACTTGTCGTGTACGTCATCGTGCGCCACTCATTAACTGTAGTTTTAACGCGGAAACTCACGAGGTAATATTAGCTGAGGAAATCAAGCATCCAGCAGTCGGCCAGTCTGTGGTCTTTTATGCCGGCGACGTCTGTATCGGCGGCGGTATTATCGCGGAGTAGCCTTTTGTATTTGACGGCGCAGTATTATTGCCGAGTAATCCTTAAAAAATAACCGCTTTTCGCGGCTATTTTTTATTTCTTATCGAAACAGGCGTAACCTTTGGTTAGTTCTAGTTTATTCTTCAGATCGTCGACGGCTTTCTTTAGTCCATCTTTTTGAATTTTTTCGTCCAGATTACCTAGGTCAAAATCCTCTCCGTCATCTGTCGTAGCTGAGATGAAGTTCTCTGCCTTTGGGTCGAGTTTAATCGTGAGCGTATTTTTGGCTGAACGGCAGGTAACAGTTAGCAGTCCATCGCCATTAGCCAGATTTTTCACGACCACGAAGAGGATGATACCCGCAATCCCGATCAGGAACAGGGTAATTAATTTTTTCATTTGTGGCGTCCTTTTGTTTTATCTCTACCCATTATATATGGCATAAGCATTTTGTAAAGTTGTGTAAAACTCCAAGTTCACAGATTATGGTATAATTATCTCTATGAATGCAAGTGAAATCCGTCAAAAATTTCTTGAATATCAAACTGCTCGTGGTCACCAGGTAATTGCCCCAGCGCGTCTGGTTTTGGAAAATGATCCGACCACCCTCTTTACCGGTTCGGGTATGCAGCCTCTTTTGCCATATCTTCTCGGTGAGCCTCATCCTGCTGGCCAGCGTCTGGCGGATTCACAGCCATGTTTGCGCTTGCAAGATATTGAAGATGTCGGTGATCCACGCCATACCACGGTTTTCGAAATGCTCGGTAACTGGTCCCTCGGTGATTATTTTAAACAAGAACAAATTCCTGCCTTCTTTAAGTTTCTCACCGAAATCGTCGGCCTCGACCCCCGCAAAATTTATGTCACTTGCTTTATTGGTAACGAAAAATACGGCATTCCAAAAGATACTGAATCAGCTGAAATTTGGCAGCGCGTCTTTAGAGAAGCTGGTGTCAAAGCGGAAATTGCCGAAATTGGCTCTAGTGAAGACGGCGCCAAGCGTGGTATTAAGGAAAACGAGCATATTTTCTTCTATGATGATCACGAAAACTGGTGGAGTCGTGGCGGCGGTGTTGAAACTACCCCAATTGGCGACCCATGTGGCCCAGATTCTGAAGTTTTCTATGATTTTGGCGAAGATAAACAGGATGTTGCGAGATTCGGTAAATCTCATCCTGCCTCGGACGGTGCGCGCTTTATGGAAATCGGCAACCAAGTCTTCATGCAATATAAGCGTAATCAAGACGGTACCTTCTCGGAATTGACCAAGAAAAATATCGACTTCGGTGCCGGTCTCGAACGTATTGCTGCGGCTGCCATGGATTCATTTGATGTTTTCGAAACTTCACTTTTGAAGCCAATTATTACCAAGCTCGAAGCTATCTCTGGTCTCAGTTACGCTGACCACACTGAAGAAATGCGCGTAATTGCCGACCATTTACGTGGCGCTTATCTACTTTCCGCTCAGGGCCTCGTTCCAAGTAATAAACAACAAGGTTACGCCCTTCGCCGTTTGATTCGTCGTGCGGTGATGAAAGCTACTAATCTTGGCATCGATCAAGATTTCTTAGCTCAAATCGTGCCAATTATCGCCGAAAATTACCAAGATCTTTCAAGCGAAATCCTCACTAATCGTGCGGACGCCTTGAATGTCTTGATTCGTGAAGAGCAGGCCTTCCGTCGTAGTATTCACCGCGGCCTTAAGGAACTTCATAAACTTAAAGATCAAGGCCTTACCGGCAAAGAACTTTTTATGCTTCAGGATACTTATGGTTTTCCGCTCGAATTATCTCTCGAAGAAGCTAAGCAAAACCAAATTAGTTTCAGTGAAAATTGGCAAGCTGAATTCCAGGCTAGCCTCGATGAACAGCGTCAACGTTCCCAAACCGCTAGCAAGGGTATGTTCAAGGGCGGTCTCGAAGATCACGGTGAAGCCTCGGTCAAATATCATACTGCGACACATTTACTTTTGGCTGCGCTTCAGAAAATCGTCGATCCAAATATCGCTCAAGCGGGATCTAATATTACCTCTGAGCGCCTACGTTTTGATTTTAATCTCGATCGCAAACTCACCGATGAAGAGAAAAAACAAATCGAGGACCAGGTGAACCAATGGATTCAAGACGACTACCCAGTTTCTTTCGCTGAATACGATAAGGCTTACGCTCGTGACGTCTTAAAAGCTCACGGTAGCTTCTGGGAAAAATATGGCGATGTAGTCAAAGTCTATACCATCGGCGCCGCAGAAAATCCCGTCTCGCGTGAACTTTGTGGTGGCCCTCACGTCGAACATACTGGCACGCTTGGTCATTTCAAGATTAAAAAAGAAGAATCCTCAGCCGCCGGCATTCGTCGTGTTAAAGCAATTTTAGATTAAGGAGAACAGGGTGGAACAATTAGCCAAATACTTTACACCAGAATTATACGAAATTGAATTAAGGATCAATAAAGACACCGAGCAGGTTCAAGGTCGAGTGAAGATTCAGGGTGTTGCCAAAAGTTCCACCGTCAAACTCCACGCCAAAAATCTTAAAATTCACCAGCTAACTATCAATCAGCGCCCAGTGACTTTTACAGAGGACACTGCAACTGAAACTATCAGTTTTACTTCGCAGGTCTCAGATGCCGAAATTATTATTGAAGTCCGTTATTCCTTGCAACTTTCGCACGGTATGACCGGGCTTTATCTTTCGACTTACGAACATGAAGGGAAAACCGAGCGGATTGTTTCTACTCAGTTTGAATCGCATTATGCCCGTATGATGTTCCCCTGCGTCGATGAGCCAGTCGCTAAGGCGAAGTTTTCTCTCAAGGTAATCGATACTGATCCAACCGACACGATTCTCAGTAATATGCCGATCAAGACCGAGCGCACTCTGACTTACACCTCAGTGAATAGTGAGCTCAATCCGAAAACTGATCCAAACGCTATGGATCTTAATACTGAGGTGACGCGTAAGATTGTGGAATTTGAAACTACGCCGCGTATGTCGACCTATCTTTTGGCGCTCTGTCTCGGCCATTTCCAAAGTGTTACCACGAAGAATCAGCACGGCGTCACGATTACTACCTATGCGCCATTAAATCAGGCTAAGGAATCTCTCGTCGAGCCGAACCAAATCGCCGGGGAAGCCCTAGATTTCTATGATCAAGCTTTTGGTGTGCCATACCCATTGCCGAAGCTCGATCAGGTAGCCGTGCCAGATTTTGATGCCGGTGCCATGGAAAACTGGGGTTTGGTGACCTACCGTGAATCCTGCCTCCTGATGGATGAAACTGCCACTTTGACTGATAAAATTCAAATTGCTACGGTGATTACTCATGAATTATCGCATCAGTGGTTTGGCAATCTTGTGACTATGGCCTGGTGGGATGATCTCTGGCTGAATGAGAGTTTCGCTAATATGATGGAATATTATTGTCTCGATGCAATTCGCCAAGAGTGGAAAGTTTGGCAAGAATTTTTCGTTTCCGACTGTTATTACGCGCTGACTCGTGATACTTCACCAGATATTCAGGCCGTCAAGCAGACGGTTAATCATCCATCCGAGATTGAAACTCTCTTTGATCCGGCCATTGTTTATGCCAAGGGGTCGCATTTGATGTTCATGTTGATGCGCCTGATGGGGGAACAGAATTTCTTGAAAGGTCTGCGGGATTATTTTGAAAAGCACCAATATCAAAACACTACTGGTGATGATCTCTGGGCCGCTTTGCAAACTTATGCTAAATTTAATGTTTCAGATTTTATGAACCAATGGATTACACGTCCTGGCTTCCCGATCATTGAAGGCGAAAAACAGGAACGCTTCTACCTAGATGGCCGAAGTAATCAAGAATCTTGGCCGTTAGTCCAGGTCTCCGATGATATGACCGGGCATTATATTATCGGCCTTACTTCCGAGAAACTTCAGGCCAAGCTCGCACATTTTTCCGAACTTAACCAGGAACAGCAACTCCGTCTTTTGATTGACCAGAGTCTGCTTTTGCGTACTCTACGTGGTGATTTGCCGGCCAGTCTGGATCTTCTGATGCACTTCCGTAAGGAAACCAGTTTTTCGATTTGGTCAATTATTATGTCAATTCTCGGAGAGCTTAAAATTTATTGTCCGGCTGATACCCCTGCTGAAGCTAATTTGAAGAGTTATATTAGGGAACTAATTTCTCCCCAAATCGCGCGTCTTGGCGTTTCTGGAAAAACCGAAGATACTGATGATGACAAAAAGCTTCGTGAATCCATCTTGAGCTTGGCTGTTTATGCGGATGATCAGCCAACCACTCTTCGTCTAACTGAACAATATAATATATATATAACTGACGCTCTAAATTTTGCGACCATTTCACCAGAATTACTGCTACCGTACTTAGAGGCTGAATTTAAAAACACCAAAGAGGCTCGTTTTAAAGAATATCTAAATCTTTACGTTAAGACTTCGTCGCCTACTATCAAATCCTTACTTTTAGATATTATTACGGACGCCAAACGCGAGGAGCATCTTCAGACTTTATTAGATATGCTTTCGGACACTAAGGTTATTCGCTTGCAGGACCATAGTGGCTACGTACGTGACCTACTGGCTAATCATTCGACTAGAAAAGCTACTTTCGATTGGCTTTATCAAAACTGGGATTACCTTAAAAATGCCGTTGATGGCAAATCGCTTGATATCTACCCGAAGATTATGGCGCGTTTTATTCGTAATCAATCTGATTTTGCCTTATTCCAGAAATTTGCCAAACGTTTCGAAAATGACCCTGCTTTGTTTCGTATTATTAAGATTGGTATATATGAAATTGAAAATCGCCTAGTAATGCTTTCCAAAAATACTGAAAAACTGCATCAAAAACTCGAAAAATATACGAAAACTCATTAAAAATCAGGGAAAATTCAGAAAAACTCAAAAATCTTCAAAAAAGTCCGAAAAAAGACTTGCATAAATTAAAAATTTGATATAAGATAAATACTAAGTTCAGCAAGTCAGAAATGACCACTGCGAAAAAGGGAAACTGCGAGAATTCTTAATATATAGGATTTATTTAAATCGCATGTTGAATTAACAATTTGGACAACGATGAAAATTAAATAAAGACTTGCATTTGTATATATGGAAGAAATCCCTTCTTGGTTTCGGAAGTATATACGTGAATTAGTAATCAATCTTCGATTACTAGTTAAGTCAATGCATAAAAAGGTAAATAAGGGCACTAATAGTGGATGCCTTGACAATCAATACCGATGAAGGACGTAGAACTCTGCGATAAGTCTTGGGGAGCTGAGAGCAAGCTTTGATCCAGGAATCTCCGAATGGGGCAACCTAATACGAGTCATGTCGTATTGCAATTACTTGAACACATAGAGTAATTAGACGGGAACCAGCCGAACTGAATCATCTTAGTAGGTTGAGGAAAAGAGAATAAACAATGATTCCGAAAGTAGTGGCGAGCGAAATTGGAGCAGCCTAAACCTTAACATAACCATACGGTTTAACGGCCAGAGTTATGAAAGGGGTTGCGAAATAAGATAATTTTTATGCTGAGGTATTGGAAATCCGATATTTCAGTATAAAAACCAACATCGTTAAATGAGTGGATAATGTTATAAAACTTAGATCATAGCGGAAGTGTTTGAATGGCACACCAAAGAAGGTGAGAGTCCTGTATGCGAAATGGTCTTAGACATTATATATCTTTTTTCAAGTAGGACGGGGCACGAGAAACCCTGTTTGAATCTGGCAGGACCACCTGCCAAGGCTAAATATATTGATTGATCGATAGCGAACTAGTACAGTGATGGAAAGGTGAAAAGAACCCCGGGAGGGGAGTGAAATAGATCCTGAAACTTAGTGCCTACAAGGTGTCGGAGCAGCTTCGGCTGTGACGGCGTGCTTTTTGTAGAACGATCCAGCGAGTTAATGTTGTCGGCGAGGCTAAGTCAAATGATGGAGCCACAGTGAAAGCGAGCCTTAACAGGGCGACAAGTCGGCAGTATTAGACCCGAAACCGGGTGACCTAACCATGAGCAGGTTGAAGCTGCAGTAACATGCAGTGGAGGACCGAACCAGGATACGCAGTAAAGTGTTTGGATGACTTGTGGTTAGCGGTGAAATGCCAATCGAACTCGGAGATA
>CAUUCN010000005.1:0-33149 GCA_963543945.1 uncultured Candidatus Saccharibacteria bacterium | reverse complement strand
AAATATACATATAAAAAAGAAAAAAAAACCATAAATTAAAATCATTCCATAAAAAAAGAAATAAATAACTATAAATTAATTTATAAATTAATATGAAGTAAAATCTTGTGATTAATTGCCCATCTATAGGCGAATTCTGAATTAATAATATGAATATTTTTACAGTTTAACTGAGTTAAGATTCTAGAGAATAAAATGTCTTGTTCATAATCTGTTAATTTTTTTCGTGAGTTTCCAAAATCAATAAAATCGACATATTCTGGAAGTCTGCTCGCCCAAATATTAGATGATGGTAGGGTTGAAATTACGGTAAAGTTCCATTTTGGGTGGATTGATTTCATTGCTTTAATCATATTAAATAAAACCTTGTCTCCACCACCACGTATAACCCATGGAACAATAAAAATATAATTAGGCTTATTATATTTTACTTTTTTTGTGATATTTATAAATGTTTTGCCAATCTCGATATGTGATTCTGGTTTATAAATTGAAGTATTTTTTACTAAATCAGGGTATGGGTATAATTGAGTATCTATCCTATTTATTTTAATCCAATTATCTAGTAAATATTTTGGAAGAGAATCAATATTATTGATTTTCTCGTATTTACCTAATATTTTTAATGTTAATTTTGCTACTGGAGTTATAAAAAAATTCAAAAAATCATTATTGCGGATTCTCTTATAAAGCGCATATGCACGTGCCTTAAATGGTGTTTTTATTGTTGTTTTAGTGTCATCCGGAAAGATATTATGTATTGTGGAAAAATCAAAAAGACCTACATAAGGCAAAATGAAGTTATTGTCATTATTGGTTGAAAGCATCGATGTTTTTGATTTTCTGTAAAACAATACAGTCTCTGGGGCTATTGCATGATAGATATTGGCATTAGTTATTTCAATATTAAAAATATAATCCTCATAACCGAACCCATTACCTAATTTATGGTAAGGTATTTTTATAAAAGTATCCCTTAAGGCCATAACAACTGAACACCATCTATTTTCCCCAATTAGTACTGCAATATCATCCTTTTTATCGCGAGATTCTTTTTGAATTGTTAATACGCTCGGTATATCTAGGCCGAAATTTAGAACAGCCTCTGGATGAACCACGGCCTCCTGTTTAGAATTTTGTAATGTTTTATAAGCAGTTATTAGCCAATTATCGGAAACTAAATCATCGGCATCCAAAAAAGCAATACATTCACCATCAGCATTCTGGGAAAGAAAATTACGTGATGAACCTAAATCACCGAAATGATTTTGGAAAATTCTAAATTTTTTATTTTTTTCGTATTGTTTGAAATAATTAATAGTTTCTTCGTCACCATTATCGATATGAACTAAAAATTCGTAACTAATATTTTTTTCTTCAAGTTTTTTAACTGCTGCAAATAGACTTAAAATTGTTTTGTGCGCAATAATACCTTCATTATGCGCGGTCACCGCCACTGATAAATCAACTCTCTTCATATTAAGCCTTATTATAGCACAGTCTATCTAATGATATAATTAACTTATGGATGAAGATTCTGAAGGTCAAAAATCAAAGCCTAGAATAATTTTGATTCGAAATACGAATCCAAAATTTTATGGCGGTGGAGAGACTTTTCAATTAACTCTTTCGCGGATTTTAGATAAAAATGATTTTACGCCTGTGATTTTTACTTCTTCCAGCAAACTCTTTAAGTCTAGTCAGGACCAAAAAATTTTAAACCAAAAATCACCTTTTCTACGCTTCCAGAATTGGAGCGGATTAAGAAATTTTCTTTTACCAATCTATTTATTATGGCAAAAATATCTTTCTTTTTGGTATCGAAAACAGTTTAAAAAATATCAACCAGCAGCCATTATAGTGCAGTCTCGTGACGATTTAATTGCCGCTACTTTGGCTGCAAAGAAAATGTGTATTCCGGTTTTTTGGCTAGACCACATGGATTTTCGTAGTTGGGTTCTTCAAAATGTTGATCAAAAATATAAAAATTATATTGGCAAAAAAATCCTCCGAATTGCCGAAAATATCGAAAAGATTATTTTCATTTCTGATTATGAACGAAATTATTTTGAAGATTTAATATCTCATACAAAGATTGGAAAATTAGAAAACCTTATTACTATAAAAAATGGCGCCATTGATCGATATACGGAATTTGAGGCAATAAGACCATCTCCACATTCTTTAATCTATCTTGGAAGACTAGAAGAATATAAGGGAATTAGGGAATTAGTTGCTGGATTTTCACAAATTGTCAAAAAATTTCCGGAAGCCAAACTGCATATTTATGGCACCGGCCCACTATCTGATTTTTGTCAAAGATATTCGAACTATCAAATTATTTATCATGGTTTTACCGATGATCCGCTTAAAAAAATTGCTGAATCAGAAATTTTTATTCTTCCATCCTATATCGAGGGATTAAGTTTATCTCTTATCGATGCAGCCATGCTCGGTAAGGCTATTATTACCACTAATATTGATGGTAATCCGGAAGTTGTCGAGGATCAAAAAAATGGTTTGTTAATTCCGGCTAAGGATGAAAACGCGCTTGCCGAAGCTATTGAAAAGCTATTATTAAATCCAGAGTTAGTGAAAGAATTTAGCCATCAGTCACGACTAAAATATCTTCAGGAATTTGATTATGAAAAAACCATTCACGAAAAACTCATCCCCTTACTTAATAAAGAGGCTAAATAAAATGAATAACACTCCACTTATTTCTGCTATTGTTCCGGCTTACAATGTTGAAAAATACATTAAAACTTGTCTGGATTCTTTAATTAATCAAACATATTCCAATTTTGAAATTATTGTAATTAATGATGGCTCCACTGATCAAACAGAAGAGATTTTAAGAAGCTATCAACCAAACCCTAAAATTCGCATTTATTCTCAAAAAAATGGCGGAATTTCTGCCGTTCGTAATCATGGAATTAAACTAGCGAATGGTAAACTAGTTTGTTTTATTGATGGTGATGATTCGGTGAAATCTGATTATTTAGAAAAATTAGCGGCACCGTTTTTTGAAGATTCAGATGTAGATATTACGGTTTGTGGTTATCAGGAAAAATTTGAAAAAAATGTGATTAATCATATTTTAAAAACTCAAAAAATTACCGGCTATCAAGCTACTGAGGATTCTTTAATTAAACAACAGGATCTTAATATCTTACCTTGGAATAAACTTTATCGAAAAAGCTTATTTACTGAATACAAGATTGAATATCCAGTGGGGCAAATTCATGAAGATAATCTTACAACCTATAAATTATTTTCTCATGCGCAAAAAGTTTTCTATATTTCCGATGTATTGTATATTTATCAGCGCACGCATTCAGAAATTACTAAAAATCTTTATTCCAAGGAAAAAACTCTGAAACGTCTTCAAGTTAAAGAGCAAATGGCAATTGAAGCCGGTCAATATCTGCAAGATCCAGATTTGAAGCGATCCGCAGAGGTGGCATTACTATTAGCTTATTTTGCTTTTTTGGATCATGCAATTAATCGACGTATTGAGAAATCTTATTATCAGGTATATTTGAAGAAGATTAAAAAACTTTCTAGCTCTCAATTTAGAAATCCATTTCTCACCAAAAAACTTCGTTTTTATTTGAAATTAATTCATAGTCCTCGTGGTATTCTCTATCAAATTTTTCGAAAAATCACTTTAAGGGTTTATAATTAATAAAAAGGAGTCAACCCACATGAAAATTCTCGTTACTGGAGGTACTGGCTACATTGGTTCGCATACTGTCGTAGAATTAATTAAGGCTGGTCACGAAGTTACAATTATCGATAATCTATTTAATAGTAAAATCGAAGTTTTAGATAAAATCGCCACTCTCACTGGCACCAAACCAGAATTTCACAAAATTGATATTTTAGATCTCGCTGGGATGCGTGAACTTTTTCAGTCTCACGATTTTGAAGCTGTCATCCACTTCGCAGGCTTAAAGGCCGTGGCTGAATCTATCGAGAAACCTCTCGAATATTACGAAACTAACGTTCAGGGCACCGTCAATCTCTTGAAGTGTATGGCTGAATTTAAGGTCAATAAAATCATCTTCAGCTCTTCCGCTACCGTTTATGGCGCGAAGAACTCCGGTAAACTCAGTGAAGATCTCACTACCGGCGTCGCCATTACTAATCCATACGGCGAAACCAAGCACGTGATCGAAAAAATTCTGGAAGCTGAAGCGGTGGCTCGTCCAGAAATGTCCGTAGTAATCTTGCGCTACTTTAACCCAGTTGGTGCTCACGAATCCGGTCTTCTTGGTGAAGATCCAAACGGTATTCCAAACAACCTCATGCCAATCGTTATGAAAGTCAGAAGTGGCGAAATTAAAGAGCTCGCTATTTATGGTAATGATTATGATACTCGTGACGGTACCTGTATTCGTGACTACATTCACGTCGTCGACCTCGCTCTCGGCCACCTAAAATCTATGCAAGCTTTCGAAAAGACTGGTACTTCCATCTATAATCTCGGTTCTGGTCGCGGTACTTCCGTGCTTGAAATCATGCACGCTTTCGAAGAAGCTAATCACGCTGCTTTACCACATCATTTCGCTGAACGCCGTCCAGGTGATCTTGCTGAAATCTTTGCTGATCCTTCCAAGGCCAAGAGGGAATTGAATTGGGAAACTACGCACACTATCGAGGACGCGATGCGCGATACGATTAATTTCCTCGATTCCGCCAAATAAAGGAGTCTTATGAAAAAATCATCCTTGCCAGTTTTCGGTGTGGGGCCAATCTATGTAATTACTTGTAGCTTAATTACCGTACTGGTTTTTCACTTAAAACGGCAGGGATTTTTTCAGGCTGGCGAAATTCTGCATTTCGATTTATTTTTCCTCCTCCTCGGTACTATCTTAATTTTGACCGGTATCTTTTTCTGGATTTATGCTGTGTTAATTCAAAATATCGCCCACGAAATTCAATCCGGTAAACTCGTCACTACCGGAATTTATTCCGTCACGCGTCACCCGATTTATACGGCTTTTTTCTTTATTTTTAGTGGAATTTTAATTACCGCTCATAACTTATTTATGCTCGGATTCATTCTTTTCTTTTATTTATATCTCGTAGTTTTCATGCAAAATACGGAAGAAAAATGGTTAACTAAAAAATTTGGTCAAGAATATTTAGAATACGCCAAACGCACTCCACGCATTCTTCCAAAAATTAAGTTTAAATAAAGTTATTTGCGAATTTTCGCCGCCAGGCTCGCCAGGGGAAGTACTACAGGATTTAGGTACTTCCATTTTTTTGTCAGCGGCATTGCACTTCTCGCCACCGCCAAAGCATGAGAAATCTTAAAACGCAGATATAATTTTTTTAGCCACTTTTGTTTCAATTGCTTAATTTCTACTGAATCATTTTTATCTTCCGCCCATTTTGTAATATTCTGGAAAGATTTCTGCCAGTTGTTAAATTTCATCGATGAGCTTGCCACCGTGCTAGTTTCGGTGCCATAGTTATAAATATAATTGGCTTTTAGAACCATACCGATTCGATTAAAACCAGCTTCCTCCGCCGCTTTCAAATATCGTAAAACAAACATCGTGTCTTCTGCAAAATCCCAACCCACCGGAAATTCTACCTTTGCTTTCTTAATCACCGAAAGTCGGAACATTTTATTAATCGCCGCATACATCCTGCCGTCACTCGCCAGTAAACTTAAAATATAAGCGCGAAAATTCACTTCCTCCAGTCCCGTCCAGATTTCATTAGTAAAGAAATCTTTTTCGGTCTGCATTCTCAAACGGCGATAAACGTAGCCACAAACCGAAAGTGCATTTCTCGGATCTTTTTCTAGACTCTTCAATAAATCTTCGATATGAGTTTTCTTCACTTCGTCATCCGAATCAATAAAAGTTACGTATTCACCTGAAGCTTTTTTTAGTCCTAAATTTCTCGCCCCCGCCGCCCCCTGATTTTTTTGACGCAGAATCGTCATGTTGAGGTTTTTATTTTTTAGTTTACTCTGCCTGATAAATTCTGTAACCAAATCAAAACTACCGTCTTTCGATCCGTCGTCCACACAAATGATTTCTAAATTTTCGTAGCTTTGCTTGGTCAATTTATTCAGCAATTTGACTGCCGAATCCCCCGTATTATAGATCGGAATAATTACAGAAATTAATGGTTTCATTTGTTTTGATTATAACATGCACCCTTGTCAAAACTCGCATATGATATAATTTATTTATGAATATTCCAAAAATTTGGAGCCGTAAAAATAGCATTCTTCTGAAGGAATTAGTCAAGACCGACTTTAAAATCCGCTATCAAGGTTCCGTCCTCGGTTATCTTTGGGCCGTCCTTCGCCCAATGCTTTTATTTGCCATTTTGTATACCGTTTTTGCTAAAATTTTGAAAATGGGTGGAGATATTCCACATTATTCCGTCTATCTGATGACCGGTACGGTGTTCTGGAGCTTCTTCTCGGAATGTACCAGCCAAGGTATCCAGGCTATCGTCGGCCGGAGTGACCTACTTCGCAAAATTAGTTTTCCCAAGTGGATTATCGTCGTTTCGTCTACCATCACTGCCTTAATTAATTTCTTAATTAATCTCTGTGTAATTATTGTTTTTGCTTTGCTCAATGGTGTTACACCTTCCTTCACTTGGCTTCTTGCGCCACTCGTGATTCTTGAGCTTTATCTACTCAGTCTTGGTATTGCTTTTTTCCTCGGCTCCATCAATGTCAAATATCGCGATATTTCTTCCATTTGGGAAGTCTTAATGCAGGCTCTTTTCTATGCAGTACCAATTATTTATCCAATCACCATGGTTTCCGCCAGTAGCGCTGTAGCTGCCAAGGTTTTACTACTTAACCCTATCGCCCAGGTCATTCAAGATGCTAGGTATCTTTTAATTACTAATCAATCTATTACCGTTTGGAATTTTATTGATAATATTTTCTTGCGCTTTTTGCCAGTTTTAATCACCTTATTTATTTTAACTATCGGTAGTATCTATTTCCGAAAACACTCTAAATATTTTGCGGAGGAAGCCTAATGTCGAAAACTCAAAAATCTATTCAAAAGTCTACTGAAAAAGCCGCCGAAAAAGCACAAGAACGCAAGGCTGTTATTACTGTTTCGCATCTTTCCAAAACTTTTAAACTTCCTACCGAGCGCTCTTTTGGTTTGAAACAAGTGATTTTTAATCGTCTTCGCGGCATTAAAGGTTATACCGAACAACAGGTCTTAAGAGATGTTAGTTTTAAGGTTTATGATGGTGAATTTCTCGGTATCGTCGGCCGTAATGGTTCTGGTAAATCTACGCTCTTGAAGCTACTTTCCCAGATTTACACCCCTACCAAGGGTAAGATTGAGATTGATGGTTCACTGGTGCCATTTATCGAACTCGGTGTCGGTTTTAATCCTGAACTCACTGGTCGCGAAAACGTCTACCTCAATGGCGCCATGCTTGGTTTTTCTAATCAAGAAATGGATGCCATGTATGATGACATTGTGAATTTTGCTGAGCTGCCAGAATTTATGGACCAGAAATTAAAAAATTATTCTTCTGGTATGCAAGTGCGTCTCGCCTTTTCCATCGCGATTCGGGCCCGGGGTGATATTCTCATTCTTGACGAGGTGCTCGCCGTAGGTGATGCTGCCTTTCAGAAAAAATGTAACGATTATTTCGCCTCACTTCATGGTAAGCAAACCGTAATCCTAGTAACTCATTCTATGGAAAATGTGATGGCTTATTGTGACCGTGCAATCTTGATTGAAAAAGGTAAGATTATCGAAGAGGGTGAACCCGCTAAAGTTACCGAAGCCTATCTCAAGCTCTTCAACTTAAATTCCTAAATCTCTAAAACTGATTGGCTAATCATTTAATTTAAATTCCTAAATCTCTAAAATTAATCGGCTAACCACTAGCCGATTTTTGTTTCACCTCTATTTTTATTGTGTTATACTTAAAACATATTTAATTATTCAGAAAGGATTTCTATGGAAAAAACCGCTTCGGAAAAAGCTCCTGTAAGCACCAAAGAAACCACTTCAGTCAAAAACACTGCGAGTGCTGCCAAAGAAAAAATTAATGAAAACTTCGAGAAATTTAAAAAGATTCCAGCCGTTTCTTTTATTCTCTCGGTTTTTAAGAACCCCGTCACTGGTGTAAAGAAGGGAATCACGGGTTATTCTGATTTTAATAATAGCTGGTTGCTTCCAGTTATTGCTGCCGGTACCTACACCGTCTTTAATTTAATTTTTGCTATTTTTAGAACTGTTTCTCGTCCGGCTTCACTGTTTGGCACCAAGAAAGCTGGTCTTGATTTTAGTCTCTTAAATAAATTCGATTGGTTCCAAAACACCATCGGTAATTTCTTGATTGTTCTAGCCACTATTGCTGCCATTGCTGGTATTTATTATCTCGCTGGTCTCATTATGAAGAAAAATCAGTTGAATTACTTCCGCTTGGTTACCATTGTTTCCGTAGCTTCCTTTGCTTGGATTCTTACCGCCAGTCTAATTTCACCACTTATCTTGAATGTCTCTGCTCCGATTGCTGGTGCTATTGGCTATGCTGGTATGATTTTTTCCGGTCTCGTAGTTTACGAAGCTATGAGTGCAGAACTTGAGCTTAAGGAAGATAAGAAGGTTATCGTTAATATTTTTGTTGCCGCTATTATCGCCCTTGCTATCACTTTGATCAGCGCTTCTTTGATTAAAAGTAGCACTAATAGTATCGTGGATAGCTTGAACACCCTAGATTCACTTTGGCGCTAAAATCAAACTAAACAAGTAAAATCAAACTGAATAAATAAAACCAGAATTCATCTCTGGTTTTATTTTTTGCCCCGAACTGTGGTATATTTAAGATATGGACAATGCAGCAAATCTCAAATCCCGTCCGAAGAGTCTCAAGGTTAGACTTCTCGCACACTATTACGAAAAAATTTTGAAGGACCTTAAAATTATTTGTGTCACTGGCACCACCGGTAAAACTGTGACCGCTTATTATGTTTACTACATGTTGAAGCAGGCTGGTTTTCGTCCAGCAATCTTAGCTTCCGATGAAGAAATTAAGGTTGGTAATCTCTATAAGTTTATTAAGGACGCTTGGAAGGCTGATGTCGATTATCTGGTTTTGACGGCGCCAGCTCATTCTTTGCGCAAGGATGTCTTTTATAAGATGCCAATTCAGGTTGCTGCTTTGACGGATTTTGTCCCAGCCAGTCTCTCTGATCTCACCGCCGAGGAATATCTCGAAGCCGAAAATACTTTATTCTCCATGAATCCAGATTCAGTCGTGCTTAATCGTGACGACCGCCATTATCTTGACTTTGCGGTCTTCAAGGGCGTAACTAATACCTTGACCTACGGTACGGACTATAATTCAGATTTGCGTATTGAAAATAGTAAGCTTTATAAGAAAGGCTCGGAAGCTGAATTAAACTATCACGGTTTTCGCTTCAATGTCGCCTCCTTCCTCACCGGGGAACCGAATATCTCCTACATGGCCTGTGCTGCTACTATCGGCCAAGCGCTCAATCTTTCAAAAGAGCACATCATCAACGGTATTGCTGATTTCGAAGTTAATCAGGAAGAAACTGAATAATCAAAAAGACACCTTCACGGTGTCTTTTTTTTATTTTTTACTACTTGCTACTTTTGCATTTCTTTTAGTAGTTCACTCGTTACCTTAATATCTTCGAAAGGCACCGCCTTATCACCTCTCAAGATAGTTTTTTCGTGACCCTTACCTAGTACTAATACAATATCGTTCTTTTTGGCTAAGCTCAAAGCTTTACGAATCGCTTCTTTTCTATCTTGAATTAGGAAGAGATTTTTTTCACGTATAAAGCCCTGTTTTTCCGCTCCTCTCGCAAATTCCTCCATAATCATTTGTGGATCTTCATCTCGTGAATCATCTTCGGTTACCACGATGTAGTCACTATTTTTTGCGCCAATCTCTCCCCGTTCTTCACGTGTCGATTCGTCGCGGCGACCCGCTCCACCAAATAGGGAAATTACCTTAGTTTTCTCTGTCCGTGCAGACTTAATTGCTTCGAAGACTTTTAAGAATGCATCCGGCGTGTGCGCATAGTCCACAATCGCGGTAAAATCTTGTCCTTCATCGATACGATTCATTCGTCCTTCGACTGACTCTAGGCTGTATATACCATCATGAATTTGCTCTTCTGAAAGTCCGAGAATCAACCCCACTGCTGTGGCAGCTAAGGAATTATAAACCGTGAAAGTCCCCGGAATCTGAGTTTCGATTTTGAAACGTGGTAATTTCGTAGTGTTTTTCCATTGATGATTAATACCACGCGTGTTTGGATTCACGATGTATTTCACGCCACTGGCTGATTCTTCCACTTCCTCTGCCTGCAACATTCCGTGCTTTATACCATATGTGATATAATTTGAAACTTTGGTAGCAAAATATAGCCAAGACCCGTCATCTTCGTTAATCACTCCGGCCTTCGCCATTTTAAATAACTTAGCTTTGGTGGCGCGGTAATTCTCAAAAGTTTTGTGATAATCAAGGTGTTCGTGGGTCACATTGGTTTCCACCGCAATTTCAATTGGCACTCCGAAAATTCGATGTTGTGCTAAAGCGTGCGATGTGACTTCCAGTACCAAAAATTCTGCCCCCTGTTTTTCAATCTCATTCATGCGATAATTTAGCGTTTCCGCATCCACTGTTGTCATATGTTCGATCTGCTCTTCCAGATTATCTACTCCCCAAGCCACTGTCGTCATTAGTCCAGTTTTGTAACCCGCATGATTCAGCATCTTCCAAATCAGAAAACAGGTGGAAGTCTTCCCGTTAGTTCCCGTCACCGCGATCACGCGCATTTTCTTACCCGGAAAATGATATTTTTCTGCCGCTAGCACTGCTTTCCCCAGATGATAGGGAATCACTAGGCGATTATAATCCGGTAAATTATCCATCAAAAATGTTTTAATTTTCATAATACCTCTTTACTAAATTATACCACACCAGATTTTTATGATAATTAGCACTCAAAGCTTGACAGTGCTAATTTTTCGACTACAATAGATATATAACCATCAAACAGGAGGAATATGATACTACATCCATTAAGTGACCGTGTCGTTGCAAAAAAAGCAGAGCCTGCTGAAAAAACTGCATCTGGAATTCTTCTCGCTGGCCATCAAAATGAAAAACCAGCCTACGCCATCGTTGAATCCGTTGGCCCAGATGTCAAAAACGTCAAAGCCGGTGACAAAATTATTTTCAAAGAATACTCTACTACCGATGTAAAATTTGAATCTCAAGAATATCTCATCGTTCGTGAAGAGGATATTTTAGCAATTATTAAATAAGGAGCATTATGGCTAAGAAAATTTTTTATGCACAAGAATCTCGGGAAAAAATCCTGAGTGGTGCCAAGCAACTTTATGACGCCGTGAAAGTGACTTTTGGTCCTAAGGGTCAAAACGTCGTCATCGAAAAGTCTTACGGTAATCCAACCATTACCCATGACGGTGTGACCGTTGCTGAAGCTGTCGACCTTGGCAGTACCGAAGCCAATCTTGGCGAGCAGGTCGGTGCTAAGCTAATCAAATCCGCCGCCCAGAAACTAAATAAAGTTGCTGGTGATGGTACTACCACTGTTACGGTCTTAACTTACAATATTTTAAGTGAAGCCAATAAACTAATTACTGCCGGTGTGAATCCGATGGAGCTACGTGCTGGCATTGAAAAAGCTGGTGCTGAAATTGTCGAGAAAATTAATCAGGCAGCCGAACAAATCACTGGCGATAGCAAGAAAATCACCGAAGTTGCCACTATTTCAGCTGGTGATGCCGCCATTGGTGAGTTGATTGCCGGTGTAATTTCCAAAATCGGTAAAGACGGCGTGGTGACCGTCGAGCCAGGTCAAGGTCTCGAAATGGAACAGGAAATCGTTGAAGGTTTCAGCTATGACAAGGGTTACAGCTCTCCATTCTTTGTTACTGATGTAAATCGTCAAGAAGCAATTTTTGATAAACCTCTCATCCTCCTTACCGATAAGAAAATCTCTACTAATAACGAAATCCTGCCAATTCTTGAAAAAGTCATGCAATCTGGTCGCAAGGATCTCGTGATTATTGCCGAAGAAGTTAGCGGGGAAGCTCTCTCACTCCTCGTCCTAAATAAACTTAAGGGTGTCTTTAATACTCTCGTTCTGAAAGCTCCAGCCTTCGGTGATCGCCGCAAGGAAATCCTAGAAGACATCGCTGTGCTCACTGGTGCCACTGTTATCTCCGAGGAACGTGGCATGAAGCTCGAAGACGCTGATCTTGACCTCTTAGGTTCTGCCAAGAAAATTATTGCCACCAAGGATGAATCAACTATTATTAGTGGTAATGGTAATAGTAAGGAAGTCAAGGCTCGTATTGAGTTGATCAAATCTCAAGCCAACCTCGCTACCTCTGATTACGATCGTGAACAATTCAATAAGCGTGCCGCCGCTCTTCTTGGCAAGGTTGCCGTGATTAAGGTTGGTGGTGCTACCGAAACTGAAATTGATGAGAAAAAATATCGTGTCGATGATGCTGTGGCTGCCACGAAGGCTGCTCTGGATGAAGGAATCGTGGCTGGTGGTGGTGTCACTTTGGTTAATCTCGCTAACACCTTAGATGATTCTGATCTCGGTGCTAAGATTGTCAAGAATGCCCTCAAGGCCCCATTTATTCACATCACCGAAAATGCTGGTTTGAATTCTCAAGCGCTGCTTTCTGAAGTTGAAAAAGCTAAACCAGGTTTTGGTATTAATGTTATGCAACCAGAAAAAGGCTTGCAGGACCTAAAGAAGGTCGGCGTAATCGACCCAGCTCGTGTCACTCGTGAAGCTGTTCAGAACGCCATTAGTATTTCGGCTACTGCGATCACTATGGGTGCTCTCATTGTCGATATTCCAGAAAAATCCGAACCAGAAGCCATGGGTGGAGGCATGTACTAAATAAAAAAAGGAGGCATTAGCCTCCTTTTTATTATATTATTCGTTAGATAGAAAAAACCCACTTGCTATTTTTAAAACTATAAGCTTGGTCATTCGCCCCTTGGGACGCGGACTTGCGGCCTGGAGCGTGTTTTAAAAAAATAAGTGGGTTTTTCTATTAGTTATCAGCTTTTTCGATGAGATAGAGTAATGCTTCTGCGCGCTCGGTTTCATCAGCTAAGCTTTTAGCGGTATCGTAGGCGGCAGTAATCATTTCTTTGTCACCGGTCGATTCAATCATCTGTTTATAAACTTTGAATTTTTGATCAGGATTAATTTTGATTTTATCCATCAAAGGATAAAGATCTTGCAGCATTTGTTTCTTTACGTCTTCTAATTTACTATCTTCATTTGCAGCTTCAGGGGTTACTGGAGCGGCAGTCTCGAGATTGATTGCTGGCGCTGCAGCTTCGGTATTTACTTCAGTAGTCGCTTCTGCAGGTTTTTCAGCTGTACTCTCTACACCTAGATTGCTTAAATCCATAGCTGGTGCAGCGAAAGTGTTTTCCGCATTAGTATTTTCGGTTGGCTCCAAAATTGGGGCTGGACCTTGATTAGTTAAATCTTGCATGACTTGTGAAGCTCCATTATTTTCGAAAGTTGGCGCAGGATTAGTACTATTACCGGTAATAGTTTCTGTCGGCACACCAAAAGTTGCGCCAGGATCAAAAGCCGGCATTGCGCTATCGGTTGGTGGCATCGGAGGGATGCCGAATTGATTTTGTATTTGATTTAGGTCGGCGTTATTGCCATTATCTGTCCCTGATGCCAGATCCATACCCACCTCTCTTTTAATATTTTACTATTTAATTAACTACCAAGATTTTACCATAAACATCATGAAAAAACAATTTTAAAATCAGAATTATAACGCTTTTGTTTGGCAAATGTCCACCCCTGTCTTATAATTAAAAAGACTTGTTAGCACATTACTAGTTTTTGGAAAATATGAAGGGGGGAACTAATGGTTATTTTAGATCGTGAAGTTGTCGTTTATTTGGAAGAATCTTATTTGGCGCAAGCGGAAAAAGTTCACCGTTTACATTATAAATTGCTTCAAACTATCGATAATGCGTTGCTACAGTCGCAGGAAATTGCGCTGGATCCGCATCGATGTAATGAGGAAAAACTTTTTTCCACCGAAGAACGTCATCAGACTTTTGCGCGTATAACTTTTTATCACGCGAGCTGTCATGAACTTACGCGCCCGCTCAGTCAGGGGACTAATTTCTCGGCTATTTACGAAAATCTTGCCCAGAGTACACGCTTACTTTCTGAACTGTATGCTTTTTATGAGCAATGTTTAATCCGAAATGAGGAGAAGAAATTATCTCATACGGAATTGCCTCAGCAAAATCGTCAGCAAATGGAAGATCTCGATCAGGCTCGGCAGGAGTTAGTTCGGCAGCTAAGATATTTTTCGATTCAGGCTACTAGCCTGGAGCCAGACATTAAGTCAATGCTTTTAGCTCGGCGTATTCCTATGGAAAAGAGTTATCGTTTGACCGACGGTATTCAATATCGACCGGTCTGTCAAACTATTCGCAGGCTCTTTTCTCAGAAAAATTTTAAGCCAAAATTAGCAAAATCATCATTCAATAATCTTTCCGAAAATCTACCGGTGCGAGTTGGTCCTATGAAACCAGTGGACCCTAGTGTCATTAAAATCATTGAATCACTCGCCTATCTCTCATAAAACATCGCTCATGCGGTGTTTTTTCTGTTATAATCGAAAAAAAGGAGGTTATATGTGTGGAATTGTCGGATATGTTGGAAAAAATAACGCTCAAGAATTCTTACTCTCAGGCCTTAAGCGCCTAGAATATCGTGGTTATGATTCAGCCGGTGTGGCAACTCTTGATCAAAACCAAAACCCTACGTTGTTACGTGCGGTTGGTAAGATCGTCAATCTAGAAGCTAAAATTAAAGATCATTATACATCTGATCATATTGGTATCGGTCATACTCGTTGGGCTACTCATGGTAATCCATCCGAGACTAATGCTCACCCACATCATGTTGGTAGTATTTTCTTGGTTCATAATGGTATTATCGAAAATTATAAAGCCCTGAAAAAAGAGCTCTCTGAGAAATATCAATTTAAGTCCGAGACTGATACCGAGGTACTTGCGGCTCTCATCGATAGTTTTTATCAAGAATCGCATAACTTGCTCGACTCTGTCACTCAGGCACTCAAACTCGTCTCTGGTACTTACGGTATCGCCGTGATGTCTGCGGATGATACTGAACATCTCGTGGTCGCTCGCTCTGGTTCACCTCTCGTCATTGGTGTAGGTGAACATGAAACCCTCATTGCTTCAGATGCTTCCGCGCTTATTGGCAATACTAAGAATGCAATTTATCTTAACGATGGTGAAGTTGCGCTCATTTCTAAAGATCATGTCGAAGTTAAAACTCTCGACCTTCAGCCAGTTTCTGTGAAAGTTGAAAAAATTCTCACCGACCTTTCGGCTATTCAAAAAGGTGGCTACGATCATTTCTTGCTTAAAGAAATTATGGAACAACCAGATAGCTTGAAAGAAACTTTGCGCGGTCGTATTAATGCGAAAGAACATACCGTTCATCTCGGTGGCCCAAATCTTTCCGTCAAAGAATTAAAAGAAATTAAGCATATCATTCTGGTCGGTTGCGGTACTGCTTACTATGCCGCTAATACTGCCGCTTACCTCATCGAACAGGTTCTACCTGGGGTTACTATTGAGCCGGTGATTGCTTCCGAATATCGTTACCGCCATGCTTATATTCCAGATCACTCGGTGGCGCTCATCATTTCTCAGTCTGGTGAAACTGCGGATACTTTGGCCTGTCTTCGTGAAATTAAATCTCAAGGTACCAAAACCATCGGTATCGTTAATGCTATTGGCTCGACCATTGCGCGTGAAGTTGACGGTGGTACTTATGTTCATGCTGGTCCAGAAATTTCTGTCGCCAGTACCAAGGCTTATACTTCTCAGGTCATTGCTATTCTGATGTTCGGCCTGACTATTGCTGAAGCTAAGGGTCTGAACGCTCGTCAAGTTGCCGCCTTGGTTGACGAAATTAGTCTTCTGCCAGAGGAAATCAAGCGTATCTTGCATGAGAAACAGGAGGAAATTTCTAAATTAGCCAAGAACTATACGAATTACGAACACGCGATTTATCTTGGTCGTGATGTGAATTATCCTATCGCCCTCGAAGGTGCTCTGAAACTCAAGGAAATTTCCTACATCGATGCTAACGGTTATCCGACTGGGGAATTAAAGCACGGTCCCATCGCTTTGATTGACGATCGTTTCTTCGAAGTCGTGATGTTGCAATCTGGTTTCTTGTTCGAAAAATCTGTTTCTGGTATTCAGGAAGTTTTGGCGCGCGGTGGACATGTGATTGTCTTTTCTGATACAGAAGTTGATCTGCCAGTGGAAGGCGTGGTAAAAATTAATACTAAGCTTCAATTGCTCACTCCACTTCTCTTTAATCTTTTGAGTCAAATGTTCGCTTACTATTTAGCAGTTTATCGTGGCAATAATGTCGATCAGCCACGCAATCTCGCTAAGTCGGTTACTGTCGAATAAAAAATAAGACCCACCTCACTCGAAAACAAAACTATGCAGCCAATCTGCATAGTTTTTTCTTTCTCTTTAAAAAAGCTTTCTCTTGGGTTAAAATAAGACTAATGAAGAAAAATTCCGATTTTATTTTTCGTTTATTTCTCATCTTAGGCGATATTATTGCGATCATCGCTTCTTTTGCTTTTGCCTACATGATTCGCACTAAGCTCGACACTCGCCCGTATTATTTTGAACTTACTTCTATGGAATTTATTTTGCCGCTCGTCTTCTTGGTTCCGCTTTGGATTATTATGCTCTTCATTATGGGACTTTATCGTAAAGATGTAATCTTTGCCAAATCCAGGTGGGGCGAACTCTATCGCCTCTTTGTTGCCTCGGTGGTTGGCATCATGGGCATTATCACCTTAGATTTTTTTATTCAAGAAAATCTCTTTCCTGTCCGTTTAATTGCGGTTTATGCGGTCTTTACTTGCTTTATTTCGCTCCTCTTTATGCGAATAATTTTAAAATTCTTCCGCAAACGTTTTATGTTGCAAAAAATCGGTATCAAGCGGGCTATTATCGTCGGTAATTCAAAAAATACCACTTACCTAATTAATCAAATCTTGGCCTATCCCGAGGATGGTTATCGCCTGGTCGGCGTAGTAGCTGGAAGTAAATATATTCCGAAAGAACTCCGCCATTTTCAATATTCTTCTCTGAAGGACGCGCTGAAAGACCAGACAGTTGATGTAATTTTTCAAACCGATGAACGCCAAACTGAGTACGTCTACCGTCAGTCGATTAATCATCATCTCCTCTATTATTTTATTCCATCTGAAGCCGCACTTTCTCAGCACATGGGGCAACTTGAGCTTATTGGTAGTACGCCGGCTATTTTGGTCAAGGTTACGCCACTCGTGGGTAACGCCCGCATTATTAAGCGTTTCATGGATATTATCTTTAGTCTTATCGGTATTGTTTTGGCCTTTATTCCAATGCTAGTTATCTGGCTTTGTCTTAAAATTTCCGATCCGAAATCGAAAACTATCTACAGTGAATATCGCCTCACTCAATATAATCGCAAGTTTAAAATTCTCAAATTCCGTAGTATGAAGACGGCTTATTCTGGTATGACCCCGGAGGAAGCCTTCGCTAAAATGGAGAAAGAAGGGAAGATTACTTCTGCCGCCGAACTCTCTCATCAGTATCGTAAAAATGGAGATTTTCTAATGCGAGATCCTCGTATTACTCGTATTGGTAAGTTCTTGCGCGCTACTTCACTTGATGAATTACCTCAATTATTTAATGTTTTACGCGGTGATATTTCTCTCGTTGGTCCACGTGCTCTAGTGCCAGGAGAATTGCGTAATTACGGTGATCGTTCACTTCTTCTTACGGTTAAGTCTGGACTCACTGGCCTGGCTCAGGTTTCTGGTCGTCGTGATATTAGTTTTGATGAAAGACGATCCCTAGATCTCTATTACATTCAAAACTGGTCGGTACTCTTCGATTTGCAGATTATGCTTCAAACTATTCGTGCGGTAATTTTTCAAAAAGGCGCCAAATAAATGGCTGAATCGAAAATCACCAAGTCAAAAATGACTGAATCGAAAACCACCAATACAAAAGCCGCTAAGTTGAAAATCGGCAAGCCAAAAATTGCCCTGGTCTGTGATTGGCTCACCGTGGTTGGTGGTGCCGAGCAAGTCCTGAGGGAATTACACCGCATTTATCCAGATGCCCCAATTTATACCTCGCAGTATCGTCCAAAGGGAATCAATTGGTTTCTCGATGCCGAGGTTAAAACCGGTTGGTTGAATCTCCTGCCAGCCTGCCTTCGAAAATTTATCGCTCCCTTACGTCAGAGCTATTTTAAACATCTCGATCTCACTGCCTATGATTTAGTTATTTCGGTCTCTGGTTGCGATGCGAAGTTCGCTAAAACCAAACCTGGTGCTCATATCTGTTATTGCCATGTCCCGACCCAATATTATTGGGGGAAATACAGGGAATACCTCGAGGATCCTGGTTTCGGTAAATTAAATTTTCTGGTCCGTCCAGTTTTTAAATTAATGGTAAAAACTTTACGACGCAAGGACTTAGAGGCTGCGGCTCGCCCAGATTATTATTTAACCATCTCAGATTTTGCCCAGCAGGAAATCAAACAATTTTACGAAAGGGAAAGCACGATTATTTATCCACCTGTGGCTGTGGAAAACTTCCAACCTGTCGCTCCATATCGTGAAACAATTCAATCAAATTGTCAAATATTATCACAACATAATTTAAATAAAAAGCAAACAAAGATAAAACTAGAAAACAACATAAAACATAATAAAAGTCAAATTATCTCTGAAAAATCCGCTAGGGAACTCCCAGAAATTTTGCAAAAACTTCCAGAAAGTTTCCTCGTTGAAGGCTTTTATTTAAATTTTTCTCGTCAAGTCAATTGGAAGCGTCTAGATTTAATCATTGCCGCCTGCAAGAAGCTTCAGCTTAATTTAGTTCTCATCGGTAACGGTGCGGCGCATGAATCACTAGTTAATCAAGCTGCCGGATCGAAGCATGTGGTCTTTTTCGATGTTTTGCCTCAATCTGATCTCAAGGAATTTGTTAAATACGCCAAGGCCTTCGTTTTCCCGTCTAATGAACCTTTCGGTATTGCTCCGGTCGAGGCTCTGGCTTCTGGCTGTCCAGTCATCGCTTTGAAGCAAGGTGGCGCCATAGACTATATTCAGGATGGTAAAAACGGACTCTTCTTTGAAGAGCAATCCGTCGATTCCCTTGTTCAAACCTTGAAAAATTTCGAAGCAAAATCCGTAAATTCTTTGCTTTCACCTCAAGAAATTTCTGCCACCGCCACTAAGTTTAGTACTGAAAATTTCCATAGAAAAATTCGTCAATTTGTCGAAAAAGTCCAAAAAACGCCAAAAGAACCAAAATAAATCATAACCCACAGGGAAATCAATGTTAAAAAACCTCCAAATCAAACTTGAAGATCTAAATCAAAAACTCCTCCCCCTTCACCGTGGTTTTTTCTGGGCACTGCCTATTATTCTCTTCTTTTCTTATTATCCAGTCATCCCACTTTTTTCTACCGAATCCTCCAATTACGAATTTTCCCTACCTCTGTTGTGGCTGCTTTTGATGGGTATTTTATCGTTGCCAATTTTTCTCGCCGACCTCTGTAATCTCATTACGAAAAAAACTCAGCTCACTCAAACTACCGTACAAATTCCTTTGATTTTGAGTAGTATTCCACTCTATTTTTCGCTCACCCTCTTCTGGAGCTCCAATAAATTTCGCGGCCTTATGACCGCTGGCATTATCTGGTGTCTCTATCTTTCCCTCTTGACTTTTTATAAAAATATTATATTAAAAAAGACACCCCTCTCACTCGAAAAACCCTTTCTTTTGGGCGCCACCTTAGCTTCCGGTTTTTGTTGGCTACAAGCTATTTTAAATACCCTTAATATTCCGGGCGATCGAATTTTACTCTGTCTTGGTTGTACTAATCTCTCTTTTGGCTTTCCGCACCCCAATGGTTTTGCCATTGAGCCACAGTTCATGGGTAATCTCTTACTCGCCCCAGCTATCTTTCTGGTCTTTCGAGTAATTCATCCGAAAACCCACCAAACTCGCAAGTCTAAAATTCTCTATCTCGCTTTGGCTGGCTTTATTATTTCAACACTTTTCTTGATTTTTTCAAGGGGTGCAACCTATTCCTTCTTCCTGTCTGTCGCGGTGATTTTTCTTTATGAAATATTTCACACCAAAAAGAAGCTTCTTGCCGCCTCGAAGATCATCTCACTAATCTTACTTCCTCTGATTTTTGTTACGCTTGCTCAAGGTTTGATGTCGGAACTCGGTCCCACCTCTGATACTTTTCTGGGTGGGGTTAGTCGTTCAATTAGCCAAATGACTCTCGGTCGAGTCAAGATTCCTCTCCTTGAATCTAAAAAATCTCCAGCCGACCAGAGTGAATCTCTCAATATTCTGCCTCATAATAACTCATCTAGTTTTTCTGTTAGCGACACCACCAATATTAATACCAACACTCATGCCCCACTCTTCGACGGTTATATTACGGAATCAACCGACATCCGTGTCAAACTCTCGAAAATGGGCCTACAACTCGCCCTTAGCCACCCGGGACAATTCTTTTTCGGCTCTGGCCTCGGCTCCTCTGGTATTGCTCTCTATCGGGCCTTTCCAGAGCTTGGGTCCACTAAGGAAATTACCCAAAACCAATATGTCGCTATTCTAGTCGAGACCGGTTTTATCGGTATCTTGATTATTTTCTGTAGTGGTACTTGCGTATTTTATCTCTGTTATTCTCGCCAAAAACTTGTAAAGCCATCCTCTAGTCAATCTTCCAAGCAATCCATGAAAAAATCCAACTTCACCAGCTTAATCTCTAGTATTGCTCCAGCCAAACTCTATTTTGCCTCTCTAATTTTAGCTTATGCCGCCTCGGTTTGTTTCTTCTCGGGCCTTCCGAATGCCTTGCATATTTACTTAGTTCCCGTCCTCTACCCAGCACTTTTTGCCAAAAATTTTGAATTTTTATAAAAATATGATATAATACCTGTGTTACTCTAGTGACAAATTGGCTACGGCTAGTTCTTTGACAAGGAGTTTTATATGCTTATTTGTTACTTATTGACTCGCAAGAAAGGGAGGTGGAGTCATGAAATCTCTAGCGGAAGAGAAAATCGAGCTTGATGCTCTGCTTCAGGAAGTCAAATCTGCGAAAAGATTGATGGACGAAGCCGAGAAGAAGTGTAAGGAAGCTAACACCGAGATCGAAAAACTAAGGAAAATGATGAGCGATTTTGGCGGAGATGAAGTTGCAAAGCTTTACGATGAAACCGGGCAAATTATCACTCAGATCCAACAGAATTTCGAATCTCAAAAACAGGACCCAGCTAATCAGGATCTAAAAAAGGAACATCTTGATCTTATCAAGAAAAAAAATCAGCTGATCAGCGAGAAGAATGCTTATTACAACCCCAAGCTACACCCCCAACTCTGCAGGATTAGGGATGAGTTTGAGGAGACTAAGCAAGAAAAAATTACTTGGGAAAAAATCTTTTCCCAACGAAAGGAGGAATATAGCGAGAAAGACACCATCTATCAGAAGAAGAAAAGCTTCATTGAAAGCCTAACTTCCTCGGAAGATATTAGGATTAAGTCTTATCTTGATAAGTTACTTCATTTGTTTGGAGTGCCTACCGGTAGCGAATTTAAGCTAGTTTCTAGACAGGGTAGAATTGACCTCTATTATGGCGGTCAATGGCATCCAGACGGAGTAAATCACGGTCATATCACCGCCATTAAAAATGAGGATGACTATGATGTGTCCTACCGCCGCGAACCTAGCTGCAATGTCGGCTAAAAATTTCAAAATGACAAAATTAAGTATCATGTAACTTCTAAAAGAGGCTAAGTTTTAGCCTCTTTTTTCATTTCTTCGTTATAATTAGAACATGAAAACACGCATCGTCTTCCCCGAATTAGAAAATCCCATTATTAAATCTGCCATCGAAAAAGCTCGCGAAAAATTTCCTGATTTTGAGCTAGTTGGTGCCGATTCTATTGAACATGCCTGTCTTGCGGTGAAAAATCAGCTCGCCGATTCTCTAATTGCTGGCATTGATTATTCCTCGCGTGATGTAATTTTGGCTTGTCGTGATCTCATCGGGGTGAAAAATCCACGTAATCTCCTGAAGCCAACTTTTTCCGCTAGTTTCATCCTGGAGCGTGAAAATGAAACTTATGTACTTGCTGATGCGGCTGCTTGTAAACATCCTACCTCTGATCAACTTTATGATATTGCCGTCCAGACTATCGAAACCGCCAGCAAAATTTTCCCTATTCCGAAGGTTGCCTTCCTTAGTTTTTCCACCAAGGGTTCCGGTGGTCGCGACGAGACCATTGATTTGATCCAAGAAACCATCGCCAAACTTAAAGCCTCTCATCCTGAGCTCTTAGTTGATGGCGAATTGCAGCTCGATGCCGCGATTAATCCGCGCATCGGCCAGAAAAAAGCCCCAGACTCCCCAGTTGCTGGTTTTGCTAATACTTTGATTGTGCCAGACCTCAATACTGGTAATATTCTCTATAAATCCATGGAACAATTCGGTGGCTTTACGGCTGCTGGACCGATTCTTCAGGGCTTCAATGCGCCGATTTCCGATCTCTCTCGTGGCAGTACCGAAGAAGATGTCCTGAAAGTTATCGAGTATATGATACTTCTGTCTAAGCACTAATCTTTGCGCCGCGTATCTCCAAGATGTATAATAGAAACTAGTTGAAAATGGAGTGTTATGAAAGGTAAAATCAAATATTTCGGTACTGACGGTATTAGACAAAAGGCAGAAGCTTTTACCCCTGGCTTTATTCAAGCCGTTACTCTCGGTATTGTGCGCTATTTAGGTAATGCTAAAGAGGATGAAAGTGGCCTCGAACGTCCGGCTCGGGTTTTAATTGGTGGTGATACGCGTGAATCTACCGAATGGATGATTCGTTATTTTGAGGAAGCCCTGGAAACTGTCGGAATTGATCATGGTACCGTGGGTGTCTTGCCTACCCCGGCGATCAATTATGCTTTTTATGAAATGGGCTATGATCTGGCCATTGATATTACCGCTTCTCATAACCCCTACACCGATAATGGTATTAAAATCTTCGAACGCGGTGATACGATTGGCGGGCTCGAGGCTACCATGCCAGGTGGCGTCGCTTTTTCCGGTACTGGCACTAATGATTCCGGTGAAAATCTCGCACATCTAGTTAAAAAATACCCCTACGGCATTAAACTTTCGCAGTCCGGTGTCAATGCGATCGAAAATGCTCTAGAAAATGAATCTGGTTTTGATGTGCATAGTCCAGAATTTCGTGAAGATCTTCATGAAGACGCTCTTTCGCGCTATCTTGACCATCTCCGCACTTATCTCGCCCAATTTGGTCCAGCTACCACCTCAGTACGCCAAAAGCCTGATTTTTCCGGTCTGCGCATTGGTTTAGATCTCGCTTGTGGTGCCACCTCTGTTACAGCCAAACAAATTTTCGAAGAGCTCGGTGCCGAAGTCATCACTATTCATGAAGATGTTAATTTTGGTGAAAAAATTAACGCTGGTTGTGGTAGTACTCATCTTGAATCGCTCATCCAATTAGTTAAAGACCAGCAACTTGATTTTGGTGCGGCCTTTGACGGTGACGGCGATCGTTGTCTAATGATTGATCACGACGGTCAGATTATCGATGGTGATGATATGATTGTGATTTTGGCTAATTACTTAGGCATTCCTGAGGTCTGCGTTACGATTATGGCTAATAAAGGTCTTCTACGTTGGGCTGAAAAAACCGGCGTCAAAATCGCTATGACCGATGTCGGAGACCAAAATGTTTCCGCTAAAATGCGTGAAGATGGCATTCTTCTGGGTGGCGAACAGAGTGGGCATATTATTCTGCCCGGTGAACCAATGGGCGATGGTGTGCTTACTGCGCTCGTAATCACTAAGATTCTCTCCGAAGCTCGTGAAAAATTCCAGAACGAAGATACCTTACTTGCGAATTATCAGACTATTCAGGATGAAAAAGCTGGCCAAATTACTGAAAATATTGAGCGTATTCTGCCGAGCCTATCAACTCTCTGTCAAAATTTCCAAAAACTTCCACAAACCA
The DNA here is from genome assembly GCA_963543945.1 of uncultured Candidatus Saccharibacteria bacterium. Lineage (GTDB taxonomy): Bacteria > Patescibacteriota > Saccharimonadia > Saccharimonadales > Saccharimonadaceae > Nanosyncoccus. The sequence goes on along the minus strand of CAUUCN010000005.1, from coordinate 8,921 downwards.
TCAAGAATCAACCAGTCGATAGTCAGACCAAGCAGGCTTTTCGTAATCTCACGGAAACTGCTGAGAAATTCATTGCCACTGAAACCGCCAATCTTCCTGCCGGCTGGTCAATCAATATCCGCGCCTCTTTGACCGAATATTTAGTCCGCATTACTATCTGGGGTGACTACGCTGAAGCTATACAAAAAACTGCCGACGCTATCGCTGAGCGCCTCACTGAAACCGTATTTGAATAAAGAAAGGGAATTATGGTTAAAATTGAACGTCTTAAACAGTATCAACCAGAAATCGCCACGCGCGTGCGGGAACTTCTGATTCAACTTTCTCGTAGTGGCAAGGACAAGGGTGAGATTAGTCCGGACTGGTTCACGGAAATCACTCAGTCTCCATATCATGATCTCATTTTTGCCGTGGAAGATGGACAGATTCTCGGTATGGCTTCGGTCTCTGTGACTTTTGGTGCAGGAATTTATAAGAATGCTTATCTCGAAGATTTTGTGGTGGATAGTGCTGCTCGTGGTAAAGGTGTGGGAGATTTAATTTTCCAAGCCTATGAAGATTGGGCTAGGGAAAAAGGCTGCAAAAATCTTGAATTCACCTGTGGTCATGGTCGTGAAGTAGCTCAGAATTTTTACAAGACTCACGGTGCCGAAATTTACGATACTAACTTCTTTAGGAAAAAATTATGAACATCTTTATCTCTGGTATTTCCGGTACTGGCATGGGGCCACTCGCCCTTTTTGCTCATGATGCCGGACATCAGGTTTTTGGCTCCGACCTTCACGAAGGCCCGATTACTAAGGAACTAAAAGCTAAAAATCTCACCTTTGCTATCGGTCCACAAACCGGTGATTATCTGGCGGAAATTAATCAGAATAATCCGATTGATTGGTATGTCCATACTTCAGCCATTACCGAATCTCATCCCGAATATCAACGTGCCAAGGCTCTTGGTCTCAAAATTAGTAAGCGCGATGAATTGATTGAAACCCTTGTTGAGAAACATCATCTTAAGATGGTGGCAGTCGCTGGTACTCACGGCAAAACCACTACTACTTCTATGCTAATTTGGCTCAGTCAAAAACTTGGCCTCAAGGCTTCCTACATGGTCGGATCGACGCTTAATTTTGCCCCTTCTGCCAAATATGATCAGGATGACCAATTCTTACTCTATGAAGCCGATGAATATGACCGTAACTTCCTCGCCTTTCATCCTTGGCTTTCGCTTATTACTTTTGTCTCCTATGACCATTCAGATATTTTTGCCACGGCAGCTGAATATCAAGAGGCTTTTTTGAAATTCGAATCCCAGAGCGAACACCTCATTTTTGGCCCACATGCCAATCTTCACCACGCTGAACTTCTGGCTGACAAGCATCCTGATGTAGTTTTAATGTCGGCCAAGGAATTAATGTTGCCAGGGGAAGCGCGCCGTCTCGATGCCACGCTCGCGATTAAGGCCGTACAACGAATTCTCGAATCGCTCGGTCGCGAGGTTAACCATGAAGAAATTATCGAGGCGATTAACCAATTTCCAGGTGTCGGACGTCGCTTTGAGCGCCTAGCCGACGGACTTTATTCGGATTACGCACATCACCCAGAGGAAATTCGCGCCACTATTAATGTCGCCCTCGAGGAAGCCAAGCGTACGCAGAAAAAAGGCGTGGTGATTCTTTATCAGCCTCACCAAAATATTCGTCAGCATGAATTCTTTGATGAATATCGGGATATTTTCCACGGCATCAAAAAGCTTTATTGGTTGCCGACCTATCTTTCGCGCGAAGATCCTAAACTAAAAATCCTCACTCCAAGTGATTTTCTTAGTTCACTAGATAATCCTGAAATCGGTACCGCAGATAAGCTAGACGATGCGCTTTTTGCCAAGCTTCGCCAAGATCTTGCCGATAATTATCTGGTCATCTTGATGTCCGCCGGCGATGCTGACCCATGGCTCCGCCAAAAGTTCTTATGATATAATTAAAACCAGTATGGGTGGTGTTTTGAAGCAGGAGCGTCAGGAAGACAAGAGGAAGCGCTTTTTGACCTTCTTAAAACAGATCAAGACCTGGCAATTATTTTTGAGTCTATTGCCACTACTTTTTCTTTCCGCCACTTTTTTGCGCTTTGATCATCTGAAAATGATGGACTTAAAAACTAAGGTCGAAAAAGCTGACGAGGGCAAGGCTGCCGACGGTACCGATTTGCCACAAGCTGAAATTGATCAAAACATCCGCACTGCCCTGAAAAACCTGCGAGATTTTAGCTCTTCTCACACTATCGTGAATTTTGTCGAAAAAAATGGTCACACCACTCTGACCTTCGGCACCGGTCCAATCTATCTGGAACATCAATATAACCGCCAGGCCACCGTTGCCTTGCGCGAAGCCGAGTCCAAACTTGCTCAAAATCCCGATGGCAACCCCAATGGTAATATCTTCGCTAAAGCTATGGAAACTTGCAAGCCGCAAGCTATTCGTAATGGCTGGGGCTGGAACAGCCCGGGTTATCTTAACTGTATGACTGGCGTAATTAATAGCTATCCGGCCACCGACAAGTTAACTACTAATCTCACTGCCGATCTACCACCTACCGCGCTATATCGCTATGATTTCGTTTCACCAATTTGGACCCCTATCCTCTCAGGCATTACGGTTCTATTCTGCGTTATTATTGTTATTACTATTGTAATTCGTCTAATTATTTTTGCCTTCCTTCGCCTTGCTCTTCTATTTTTGAAATAATTTCTTAAAAATCCCCCCACCAACTTTCCAGATTACCACCCCTGTTAAAAGCATAAAAGTTTTCCCACCCCTATTTCACCCCCATAAAATCTCTTGACACTTATCTTTATCTAATCTAATATAAAACTATACTTATTTAAAGGAGGACAAATGGCCTATAGTCATAAAAACAGCAAGGGAATTACCTACTACCTACACAAGTCAGAAGTAACCCTTCGCGGTGGCAAGCCACAAACTATCTATTTCTTCACCAAGACTGAGAACAACCCTAAGGGTACTCCAGTTGATCTTCCAGAAGATCGTGTTGTCAATGAAAACCCACGCAACGGTTTCTTGACTCTTTCCAAGAAGAAATAATCTTCGACCGATTACGAAATCCCCTAAATCAAATTAGGGGATTTTTTCTGCCAAATTTCAATATTTTGAACATAAATTTCCTAAATTTTCTCCCGCCATTCTGCTTATGCGGTGCTATAATCAATTTAATACAATTTTTGGGAGAGATTTTATTATGCTGGAAGCTCTAAAGCTCCTATTTTGCCAATATCGCAAAATTTTCACAGTAATTATTCTTGCTGCATTTTTTAATTTTAACTTATCAAATCAAACTTCAGCGCATACGGCATCTATATCAATGGTTGGTAATCAAAGCGGAATAACATTAAATATTCCATATACCTCTAGCGGCATGCAGAAAAATGAAACCAAACCAGAAAATCTTTCTAAATTATTAATCAAAAGTGATAGTACTGCTGGATGGGAATTGCATCTTGAAGCTACCGATTTGGCTGTCAGGGGAACCGATCAAAAATTAACTCTCTACACCCAACCGACTCAATCTTGGGGATGGTCTATTCCATATGTAGCAAATATTTGGGGAATTTGTTCTCCTAGAAGTAAAGGGGAATATAGTGATTTAACTGAATATTTCTTTAATCAAGATAAAACATATACTGCCATTAAAACCGGTATTCCTACCGAAGCAGATGGGTTTACCTATGAGTTTGGTATTTACACCCACACTGATGGTAAATCTCTCGGTGGTAACTACCAGGGAAATTTAACCTTTTCTTTAATCGCTAATGAGGAAACAACTACCAATTTTGTTAATGGCCGCACTTTTAATCATGCACTCCGTGAAGCCACTGAAGAGACTGATTTGGATACTCTAAATCATCCAGAATCTGAAATTACTGCTTCATCCAAAATTCAACCATTCACTTTCAGTGATAAATCTCCAGAAAATGTTTTAAAAACCGTTAAAATTTCCACCGACAATTCTGAGCGTCCAGCGTATCTTTCTACCGTAAAGAATGGGGAGTATTATTATCCAACTATTTGGACTACCGCCAATCGTCTTATTATGAATGAAAATTCTTCATATATGTTTTCTGGCCTTACTACTGTAAAGGATAGTACCTTTAGGAATTGGAAAAATGTAGAATATCGAATTTTTGATTTTTCAAAGGTTAAAAACTTATCCTATTTCTTTTATAAAAACAACAAGAATGATAGTAGGGATAAAATATCAGAAAATCTAATTGAACTAATTTCCCACACTAATCCTACTAACCTTGATTCAATGTTTGAGGAGGCTAATCTATACCATTCTCGCATTAAGATTAATACGACTGGACCAGTCTCTACTCGCGCTATGTTCAAGAAAGCTAAAGAAAGTATTTATCCAGAGGGAAATTTTCTCGCTAATAGTTATGATTTAACCTCTGCTTTTGAAGGCAGTGACCTGAGTTTTAACTATTCAAATTTAGAAAATTTTGGTATCAATGCTATTTCTACGAAAGACATGTACAAGGATGCGTATACTCAAAGTATTGATTTTACTAGTGCTAATTTTCAAAATCTTACCACAATGGAAGGTATGTTTGATAATTTTAGGCAATATGATGTGGATAATTTGAGGTTGCCTAAAACCCATGGATTACCCAAATTAAATAATATGGCAAGAATGTTTAATAATCTGCGTTCATCACGTATAGTTGATTTAACTATTTTTAATACGGAAAATGTTACTGATATGAGTTATCTTTTTGGTAGTGATGGTAGGATTGAAAATAAACTGTATAATAACGTTACTCATGTTATTGTAGGTGAACAATTTAGCACTAAGAATGTCACTAATATGGCAGGTATGTTTGCTGGTACTTATCTTGATAATATTGCGCAGCTTATAGATAAATTTGATACTACTAAAGTTACCAATATGACGCATTTTCTTGATAGTACAAAAAATCTTACAAGCATCAATCTTAAAGATAATATAAATACGGAAAATGTTGCAGATATGTCATACATGTTCGCTAATCACGATCCATTAGGTAGGCTTATTCTTGGAAATAATTTTTCTACTAAAAATGTCGTCAATATGGAGGGTATGTTTAAGAATATTGATGACCTAGAGCAACTTAATTTGGGAGATAAATTTGACACCTCTAATGTTACTAATATGAGGTATACATTTGCGGGAATCGACGACCTCGCAGCACTTGACTTGGGAACAAAATTTGATACATCGAAAGTAACAGACATGTCTTACATGTTTGAGAATACTAATGAAATGGTGACATTAAATCTTGGCGATAAATTTGACACTAGCAATGTTACTAATATGGACCACATGTTTTCGCGCACTGGTTATCTTCGAGCACTAGATTTTAAGGGTAAATTAGACACTCATAAAGTGACAAATATGGATCATATGTTCTATGCTTCAGGTATTAAATCACTTGATTTAGGTATAAATTTTAATACATCAGTGGTGACTAGTATGGCTAGCATGTTTGAATCTTCCGCAGTCAAAGATTTGACTTTTCCGGTTGATATGGGCGATGCACCAAATCTAACCAGTGTTTTAAATATGTTTAAAAATTGCAACTACCTTAATCTCATTAATCCATTTAATTTGGATACCAAAAATATTACTGATATGTCTAGTATGTTCGAAGCAACATCTTGGAATTATGATCAAGCTGAATATAATTTTGGCGATAAATTCCGTTTTGATAATGTTACCACTACAGAAAAAATGTTTTATAAAAACGGTGGTAAAAAGATTACTTTCACGCATTTTAATGCACCAAAAAACACAACTGGCGCAAATATGTTCGCAGAATCACATGCTTTAGAGATCAGTTTTCCAGAATTCAATCTACCAGAAGTAACTAATCTCAGTCATATGTTTGAAAAAGCTTTAGCGCGTAAAATTAGTTTGCCGAGTGAAGTTCATACTGGCAAGCTTGAAAATGTTTATCGTATGTTTTATTTGGCTAGCTATCTTGAATCAATTAGTCTAATTAATCTTGATACACATAACGTTACTTCGATGGAAGATATGTTCCGTGGCGTGTCCAGTAGTCGTACTGGTTTATTAGAAATCACACTTGGTCCACAATTCACTTTAACCAATACCACTAAGGCTAATGCTATGTTTTATGATTCTCGCCCAAAGAAAATTAGTTTCTCATCTTTTAACGCCCCAGAGCTTGTCAATATGGAATATATGTTCGCCTCTAGTGCGGTTCAAGAAATTGATTTATCAAATAATATTTACACTCCGAAACTTAATAATATTACAAAGCTCTTTTCTAATGATGTTTATCTTTCAAAAATCAGTGAAATCAATTTTAATACTGAGAATATTACTAGTATGAGGGAAATTTTCTTCCAAGCCGGTGCAGAACGTAAAGAAGCAGAATTTAACTTTGGTTCACAATTTAGCTTTAACAAAGCCACAGAAACTTATCGTATGTTTGGTGAAGCTGGTGCTAAAAAGATCAAATTCGCTAACTTTAATGCACCAGAGCTTACCTCTATGGAGTGTATGTTTGAAAAATCTAAAGTTAAAGAAGTTTCCTTCCCGAGTAACACTAATACTCCAAAATTGACCAATATATACGCGGTATTTAGTAATTCTACCGATTTTGATGAAAACTATGTTATGCATTTTCCAATTACTACTGAGAAACTTGAAAACATGAGTTATGCCTTTTATAAATTTACTGGCGAAACAGTTGATTTATCTAATTTTGATACCAGAAATCTCACCACCATGGCATTCGCTTTTCGTGGTAGTAAAATTAAAAACCTTGACTTCTCAAATAAGAATCTTGAGTCTATGGTTGATATGACACATGCTTTTTCGTTCTGCCAGAAACTTCAGTCTATTAATCTCTCAGGAACAAAAACCTCGAATAAGCTGAAGAAGCTTGAGGAGACCTTTGGTTCTAGTACTATGGATGTCGTTGATCTTTCTGGTTTTGATACTTCTGGTGTTACTACTGTTATTTATCTATTTGAGACCGCACCAAATATTAAAACAATATACGTATCCGAAAAGTTTGTTATTGATCCGTCTCTTCCTGACAAAGATATGTTTGAAGCTGATACCAAGCTCGTAGGTGGTCAAGGTACTACCTATAATAACTCATATATGCGTAAAGAATACGCTCGCATCGACGACCCAAGTAATGGTAAGCCAGGTTATTTCACTTATAAATCTGCCCCCTAGATTACTTGTGGTCGTAAAATAAAAATATCACAAAATATTTCCCTGAAAGAACCGGTCCCTCCAAGCCGGTTTTTTCTAAATTTAGAATCAAGATACTTTTTGTTCGCAAAATTCTATTTGTATTTATACTCGGAGTCAACCGCTCTTATTGCGGGCTATGTATTTTAGGCTATTAAATCCTAAACAAAAATCTCATCCATTGGTGAAAATTCGAGTTGTCTTGTTCTGATTTGTTCGAACTAAACTTTTGATTAGCGTGTTTTTGTTTCGCGATATCGCTATTAATCGGCAACATCACCATAGTCTCACCGCTAGCTTTTTTGTCCTGTAATTTTCGCGCCATCAGTTCCTGATATTCTTCGGAAGCGTAGTACTGGTTTTCCAGTTTCATATTCGAAACCTTAAGTTCCATTAGTTGTTTTTCTTGCAATTTCGTATTCAAAGTCTGCTGCAGGTTCCAATTTTTTGTAATCGATTGCACGGAAAAATAAAGCAAAAATACGAACATTGCCGGCAATAACAAAAACATAATTCGCTCTTTATTGAACAAAGAGTGTTTTACCCAGTAACGCAACTGATTGAGTTTCAGATGTAATTGGATTTTGTTATTTGTTTTCATAATTAGAATTCTCAAGAATATCTGGTGCCACCCTAATCCTTTCCCCTATTATAGCATTTTATGATAAAATAAAACTACCTTGGGGGCGTAGCTCAGGGGTTAGAGCAGGCGGCTCATAACCGCTTGGTCGTTGGTTCGAGCCCAACCGCCCCCACCATAAAGTTCCTGTGGAACTTTATGGAACGGCAAACTTGCGAACCTAGTGAGCAAGGAAGACGTACTATATAATCTCTGGTAGAGATTAATTGGAACGGCAAACTTGCGAGCTATATGGGCTTTTATCTTCGGCATCCTTGGCCGATTTTTCTATCAGTTTTTTTGTGCCTTAAGTTTGTTTTACAAATTTTTCACCAATTCCAAAATACGATTTTCTCGCTCGACCGCATATTTTTCAGTCGTTTCGCCTTGGAAATTATTATTCACTCGGATGGCTTCATCTATTGGCACAAATTTTAAGACAAATTCCGCTTCTTTTTCGCCATCGTCCAGGCTTTGTGTGCCGATCTCGTTCTCAGTCTCACACAAATAATAGTAATTATATTGCACCAAAACCACATCCTTGCCATCTTTTTGCATCTTTTGTGTTCGCAAAACTTCGCCAAATTCTCGCACTGATTCGGGCTTCAAAATCATTCCGGTTTCTTCTTTAATTTCTCGTTTCAAGGTTTCAATATGAGTCTCATCACCCTCGATCCCACCACCCGGAAATTTATAAAAATGATATTTCTCACTATAAATCATTGTCACTTTGCCGTTTTGATCTAAAATAATTCCGCGTACCGACGGGCGATAAAACTTTTCTAAACTCAAATCATAATCTTTTAGATCAATCGTAAAAAGTCGCTGCATAATTCTATTGTATCATTACCTCCTACTACTAATCATAGAAGAATATCATCAATACTCCACAAGTGCTTTTTGACAAAATGATAATTGGCTGTGATCCTACTCTAACCCCTCAAGTGCAACACCTTGAGACCTATAGACCTCGAGTGGAGTCTTCCACTCGAGCCTTTTTCTTGGTCTATTGTTTATT
>CAUUCN010000004.1:0-33312 GCA_963543945.1 uncultured Candidatus Saccharibacteria bacterium | reverse complement strand
GAGTTCGTTTACTTCAAGAACAGTAAGATTTACTAATTCTTCAGCAAGTTTTTTAATATCAGCCATATTAGACCTTTCGAAAAATTAAATTTGTTATTAATAGTACACTTGTTACTTGTTTTCTAAGCCAGAAACAATTCCGGAAAGACCACCAGCGAGAGCTGAGATGGAATCGTTGACTGGGGAAAGCAATTGAGCCACCACCTGGGCGACCAATTCGTTCTTGGAAGGAAGAGATGCAAGAGCATTGATCTCTGCGGTATCCAAGGCGTTGCCAGTTTCAGAAAAACCACCCAAAAGTTCGAAAGCTTTGTGGGTCTTACCAAACTCTGCCAAAATCTTAGCAGGAGCGATTTCGTCGGTATCAGAAATTGCGTAAACTAATTGACCAGTGAGGTGAGTAGTGTCAGTGTCTTTATAGACAGCGATTTCATTCATCGCAACACGAACCAAGCGGTTCTTCACGATTTTGATTTTCACACCTTGCTCACGAGCACTGTGGCGTAACTCTTCGAGTTCAGCCACAGACAAACCTTGGTAGTTTGCATAAGCAGTTAGTTTAGCTTCTGATAAAAGCTTAGTTAAATCTGCAACCAATGTATTCTTTTTATCTTTGGAAATTGCCATAAAAAGTTCCCTTGATTGTTAAATTTTTTATTAAAAAGTTTACGAATTTTTAATTTTCGTTACCAGAAAAATTAATTAGAAGATTTTCCTCGGTGACCTTATTAAGATTACTCCGTCACTGTCTTTGGTAACTTCCTACATTATATCAGAGAGAAGGGAAAAATGCAAACCGTTGCCACTGATTTTATTCGTGATGATATTTTCCACCATGTAAAATTTCTTGCGTACGATAAATTTGCTCTATCAATATCACACGCATCAATTGGTGAGGGAAGACCAGATTTGAAAAACTCCAGACCACATCGGATTTCTTTCTCACTTCCTCCGTCACACCATACGCACCGCCAATAATTAAAACAATTTCTTTCCCAAAATTAAACTCACGTGACATAATTTCCGCAATTTGGCCATTCTTGAAATTTACTCCGCGCTCATCCAAAAGTATTACAAATTCTCGCCCCGTGAACGGCCAGCTAGCTAAATACTCATCAAGCTTTTTCTCTTCCAAAAACTGCCACTTGACATCAAACGGCTTCTTTAAACGCTTCTCGTATTCCGAAATTATCCCCACAATCTCTGGGATATGCTTCTTTCCACCAGCAATAATTTTAATCATACTTCTATCATAAACGATTTTTCGAAAAATAGCATTTTTTAACATATTTCACCTATAAAGTCCACTAAATTTCGCCTTATCTTTCTTGACTTTTTCTTGAAAAGGCCGTACGATTGAAGTGATATTTATTAAACAGACAGGATGCGAGGTGATGTCTGAATTACCAGAAAAACAAATAAAACGACTCCGTTCTCTTATTCAAGAAGCAGAAACTAATTTGGCCGCCGCCAAAGAACTTTTGATTTCAATGCTCGGAGACGGAGAAACCATTACTACTCCGAGAGAAGTAGTCATTAGTAATAACGAAGGCAAGATTATCGAAGGTGTCTTTGATGGCCAAATCATGATCGACCAAGACGGCAAGAACTACCCGGTCCCAGCCAACTACGCCAGTAAGTCCAAGCTTGTCGAAGGTGATATTATGAAGCTCACCATCACTAAGGAAGGTAAATTCCTCTACAAGCAAATCGGGCCAGTCGAACGTAAGACCGTAATCGGTACTTTGATTCGCCATGACGACAAATATTTTGTCGAAGTTAATGGTCGCGAATACGAAATTCTTTATGCATCGGTAACCTATTTCCGTCTCAAAGAAGGTTCTCAGGTTTCAGTAGTCATTCCAGCGAACAACGATGACGCCAATTGGGCTGCCGTCGAGGCGTCGCTCTAGATATGACGAAAGCCCTATATCGTAAATACCGTCCACTTAAGCTCGCAGATATTGTCGGTCAAGACGATACCATTCGTCAGTTACAGACTCAACTCACTAATCAAAAAATTTCTCACGGCTACCTTTTTGTCGGCGCCAGAGGCTGCGGCAAAACTTCGGTAGCCCGTATTTTTGCGCACGAGATTAATCATTTCGATTATCAACTCGAAGATAATTATGTCGACATTATTGAGATTGATGCCGCCGTATTTACTATGGTCGAAAATATCCGTGAGTTACGTGACAAGGCCATGCTCGCCCCGACCACTGGCAAATACAAGGTCTACATCATTGACGAAATTCATATGCTCTCGAAAAATGCCTTTAACGCACTCTTAAAAATTCTCGAGGAGCCACCAGAACATATTGTCTTTATCTTTGCCACTACGAACCCCGAAAAAATTCCCGCCACCATTCTTTCGCGTGTGCAAATTTTTCATTTTAAACTGGCGGACAAATCCGTCATGCAGCCATTCCTCGAAAACATTTGTCAAAAAGAGGGAATTAATATCGAAAAAGACGCTCTTTCACTACTTATCGAGCAAGGTGGCGGCTCCTTCCGTGATTCTTTATCGATTCTCGATCAGTTAAGTAATCTTCATCCTGACAAATCCACTCTGATTACCACCGAAGAAGTTTCTTCCGCCTTGGGTGTACCTAAGCAGGTTCTAATTCAGGAATTACTAGCAAGCTATGAGCAGGAAAATGTCGACCAAATTCGCAGTCTCGTCGAGGAACTCATCAATCAAGGCAACAAAGCCGAGGGAATTGCCACCAGCCTCATTAAGGCCATCGTCCAAAACCCCACCGCCAAAAATCTTCACTTGATTGAAAAACTTTATACCGTCAATGGTGAGTTTGCCAGTGCCAAGCTCATTGTCGCCCTAATTTTAGATCATTTTAAAGCTACACCGATTACCATTTCCGCCCCTTCAGCTCCACAAATTCAGGCCACCAAGACCCCAGTAACTACCCAAACACCAGATGCAGTACGCGCACAGGCGACCGCAGAAACCTCCATAGCCACGGGGGTACCCATCGCCGAACCGGCAGCCCCAGTGACCCCTGCAGCCCCTGCAGCTCCGGTAACCCCGGCAGAACCCGCCAAGCCTTCGATTGACCCTGAAATCCGCGAACGTCTAGTCAAAATTTCTAAATCCAAAATTACTGAAAAAATCCAAGAACGCGCAGAGATTCAAAATCAACAAGTTCAGGTCGAAGCCATGACAATTCCAGAAGCTGTAGTTTCTGGCTCTGGTGATTTTAGTGCCAAGGGTTTCCTGGAAAACATCAAAAATATCGCCGAAACCCTCTTCGTTCCACTTAACAAATCCTATTTTGCCTACAAATCTAATCAATTAGAAATTTACCCGAGTGCCAAGGTTTGGTTCAATATTTTAAATAGCAAGAACAACCTCGAAGTCCTAAAAACTGCCATTAATGGCCTCAATATTATCATTATGAATCCCGACGAGCATAAAATTCCTAGCACCGCTGTCGATTTTAATCAATTTAGTGCTGGAAAATTGGAAGCCACACCAAAAACCGACGACGCCTCACTCAGTGCGATTTCTGATATAATGGGTAACATACAAGAACTTGAAGATAGTCCATTCTAGGAGGTAACATGGCAGAATCAGCTCAATCAAGGTCGCAAAAATCGACCATTTCTCAAAATGACCCTAGCCTTTTTGGTGGTAAAGTCCCACCTCAGAATATTGAAGCTGAAAAATCTCTCCTTGGCTCCATTCTACTCGACAGTACGACCTTCCCAGATATTCTTGAAAAACTTAAACCTATTGATTTTTATCACCAAATTCATGGACATATTTACCGCGCCATGATGAATCTCTATGAACGTAGTCAACCAATCGACCTTGTCACTTTGACTTCCGAGCTTAAATCCCTAAAACTTCTCAAGGAAGTCGGTGGTGCCACCTATATTTCTAATCTCACCATGGTCGTACCAACCGCCGCCAATGCACTTTCCTACGCCAATCTCGTAGAACAAGCCTCAATTCGTCGCCGTCTCATCAAGGCCGGCACTGAAATTGCTACCAAGGCCTACGATTCCGCCAATGAAGTTAATGCCATGCTCGGTCAAGCCGAAAAAGAACTTTTTGCGGTTTCTGATAGCAATACAAAAACCGATTACACCGCCCTTTCCGACCTCCTTGTCGACGCTTATGACCGTATGGAAATGCTCAGCAAAAATAAAGGCGCCCTCCGTGGTCTTAAGACTGGTTTCCGTGATCTTGACAACAAAACTGCCGGCCTCCAAAAAGGCGACTTAATTATTATCGGCGCGCGTCCAGCCATGGGTAAAACCACTTTTGCTCAAAACCTGGCCTACAATGTCGCCGGCATTAATAAATGTGGTGTGCTTTTCTTCTCTATGGAGATGGCAAAGAACGAAATTGTCGATCGTATTATTTCCACCACCTCTAATGTTGACTCTTGGCGTATCCGTACTGGCAATATCTCCAACGATGACTTCGCAAAAATTGGCGATGCCCTTGGCGAAATGGGCGAAATTCCACTCTACCTAGACGATACTAGCTCTATGACTATTCTCGAGCTTCGCAATAAAGCCCGTCGTGCCCATCACGATCACAATATTGGCTTAATTATCGTCGACTACCTCCAGTTGATTACTGGTTCCGACCGCTATGCTGGTAACCGCGTACAAGAGGTGACGGAAATTTCTCGTGGTCTCAAAATTCTCGCCCGTGAACTAGAAATTCCAGTGATTGCTCTCGCCCAGCTCTCTCGTGGCGTCACTGGCCGTGATGATCCAAGACCAGTACTTTCCGACCTTCGTGAATCCGGTTCCATCGAGCAGGATGCTGACCTTGTAATGTTCCTGCACCGTGTCGACTACTACCACCAGGAAGAAGGTTACGAGCCAACTAATATTACCGAGCTTTTGATGGCCAAGCACCGTCACGGCGCCATCGGTAAGATTGAACTTTATTTCCACCCAGAATTGCTACGCTTCATGAATCTCGACAAAACCCGTGAATAACTCTAAATCTTATCCTGAAGCTGCCGCACTGCGATCGTTTTTAAGTTTTTGCTTAAATTTGCTATAATAGAAACGTGGGTAAACTCAATCCAAACAAATATTTCTTATTTCGCCATCGTTTCAAACTTGGCTATTTATTACTTGGATTAATTTTCACCGGTTTACTTTTCTTCCTACCACTCATCACGCCTAATGGCCTCTCGAATGATGAAATTACTTTCACTACCAAGACTTTTGAATTGAATCGTCACACCATTTTTCGTGAAGTAATCGTCGATTTGCCTTATCATTTACTTCAAAAGGGAATCTTCAAAATATTCGGTGTTTCACCTTATACTATTATGTTACCGAGTGTAATTATTGGCGCAATTACCTGTATTTTAATTATTCTCCTCCTTAACCGCTGGTTTAAAAACAACACCGCTATCATGGCCAGCATTATTACCGTGCTTTCCTCCAGCTTTCTTTTCATCTCTGGTAGTGGCACTGCCTTAATCATGATTTTATTCTGGACCACACTCCTACTTTGGCTCGGCTCTAAAGTTCAGGGCGAAAATAAACCCAAGGCCAGTTGGTGCTTCCTCTTTGGTATTTTCATGTGTCTAAGCATTTTTACTCCATACATGCTCTACCTGGATTTCTTTATTTTAATCTATGTTTTTGTTCATCCACATCTGCGTTTTACTCTTAAAAATCTGCCAAAAATTCCACTCGCGATTTTCAGCCTAATGGTGATTTCTGCCGTTACTATACTGATTTTGCGTGGTCTTAAACATCCAGAAATTTTTACCGAGCTCCTGCTCATGCCTAATTTCTCCTTGGCAAATTATTTCCATAATCTTGGCACCGCAGTACGCGTGGCAATTACCTGGAACGGCTTAGTCGAAAGCACCTTCTTAGCACCACTTTACAGCTTGCCAGCCATTACTTTAGCGATTATTGGTTTTATTTCCACCTTCAAGGGCTTCTTCGCCTCCCGAAATTCCATGGCCTTCCTACTCACGATTTTCACCCTATTAATCTCTGGCCTTAACTCACAAATGATTATTCTTTTCATCCTACCGCTCGCAATCCTAGTGGCTCACGGCATGAAATATATTCTCCATAAATGGTCCAGTATCTTCCCGTACAATCCCTATGCCAAGGTCATTGGCGTACTTCCGATTGGTTTATTTATGCTCATCGTTATCGTCTCTGACCTAAACCATTTCGTTTACGGTTACCGCTATAGCGCACCGGTTGCCAATCAATTTACGAACGATATTAAATTACTCGATCGCTATTACGAAAATCATTTACTCTATCTACCAGAAAATCAAGAAAATCGTAACTTTTATATCCATTTAGCTGACTCATACACCATCTTTAACAAAACTCCGAAATATCAATACATCTCAGATCTTAGTGAGAATACTGAGAAGCATAGTATTATTAGTTTCGAGAAAATTACCGATACCGAAAATTATGAACTCGAACATATCGTGACCAACGAAAAATCTCAAAATGCAGACCGTCTCTATCTTTATAAATCTAAGTAAGAGATGCTATAATAAATATTAATTAAGAATAGAGAATAATAGGAGAAATTATGGGTGCTACCTTTGACCAGATGAAAATGCTTAATGAACTTCGTAAAGCACAAAAAGATCTCAAAAATGAAATCGTAGAAGTGGAAGCTGGCGACGGCGCTGTTGTCGTCCAGATTACCGGTGAGTTAAAAGTGAAAAAAGTCACCATCGACCCAGAACGTGTCGATCTCGAAGACATCGCCGAACTCGAACGTTGGATTGAAAACTGCTTCCGTGATGGTTACGCTAAAGCCCAAGAAATTGCTGCCGACAAAATGAAACCTTTGATGGGTCAACTTGGCAATCTAGGACTTGGCGCTTAATGCTCCCTAGAGCACTCACTGATACTATCGACGCGCTAGGTAAACTGCCAGGCGTAGGAAATAAAACCGCCGAACGCTATGCGACCTATCTTTTTCGCAGCGATCGTAAAATCTCTCAGCAACTAGTCCATGCTCTAGAAAATTTACATGAACAGGTCAAAACCTGTCCGATAACTTTTTCCTTAATTAATGCCGACGAGGATGTTTCGCCACTTTATGACGCTCCGGATCGTGATAAAACTACCATCCTTGTGGTTGAGGAACCACTTGATATTTACGCCTTTGAACAAACCAAAGAATATCGTGGCACCTATCACGTCCTCGGTGGTGCGATTTCGCCGATTGACGGCATCACACCAGAAGTCCTGCATATCAAAGAGCTGATTTCTCGCGTCGAAAATGACGCAGTCAAAGAAATTATTATCGCCACTAATCCGAGCGTAGAAGGGGAGAGTACGGCGCTGCTTTTACAAAAAATGCTTTCTGAAAAATATCCCGAACTCACCATCACACGTCTAGCCCGCGGCCTCCCACTCGGCGTCGATTTATCTTTTGCTGACCAAATCACTTTGAGTGCTGCTCTAAATAACCGCACCAATCTCTAATTTATTTAGACGCCGCATAAAATAGTCACACCAATCTCTAATTCACTTAAACACCGCATTAAGTTCTGCGCTAATCTCTAATTTTCATTATATCCATTTTTCCTCTCTGTTTTTGTGTTATAATTTATCTATTAGCATAAGAGGATTTCATGGATATTGCCACACCTATTTTACTCATCGTTTCGGTCGTCAACCTAATCATTTTATTTATCGTTTTTTCGAAAACCAATCAGAAAAACACCGATCTGCCGGAACTTAAAAATCGCATCGCCACTCTTCAGGATCAAACTACGCAAACTTTTGCCAATATGAACGAGCGTATGATTCGTATCGAAACCAATGTCGACCGCGTCACTAAGGATATTGGTACTAACTTCCGCGAAAATCGCAAAGAGATCTCCGATAATTTTGGCTTAGTCCAAAAAACTCTCGATACTCGCGTGCGTGAACTTCAGGATCACAATACTAAAAAACTTGAAGAGATGCGTCAAACTGTCGACGAAAAACTCCAGGCTTCAGTCGAAAAACGATTTAATGAAAGTTTCAAAACTATTTCTACCCAGCTTACCCAGGTTTATCAGGGTCTTGGCGAAATGAAGACTCTCGCTAATGGCGTCGGTGATCTAAAAAAGGTCATGGAAGGTGTCAAGACTCGCGGAATTTATGGCGAAGTTCAACTTGGCAACATTATTAGTGACACCTTAAGTTCTGACCAATATTGCGAAAATATTGCTACTAAAAAAGGCTCCAGTGACCGTGTCGAATTTGCCGTTAAAATGCCTGGCAAAGACGAAACCGCTCAAGTTTTCCTGCCAATCGATAGTAAATTTCCTGTAGAAAATTATCAACGCCTAGTCGCCGCCTATGAGCAGGGTGATAAAACTGAAATTCAGAAATTCCAAAAAGCCTTAGCTATCGATGTCAAAGAGCAGGCCAAGAAAATTTCCACCAAGTACATCGACCCACCACACACCACCGAATTTGCCATGATGTTTTTACCAACCGAATCACTTTACGCTGAAATTCTCCGCATTCCTGGCCTCGACGATGAAATCCGCCAAAAATTCCACATCACCATCGCTTCACCAAGTACTTTGCCAGTTATTCTTTCTGGCCTTCTCATGGGCTTCCGTACTCTCGCCATTGAAAAACGCAGTAGTGAAGTTTGGCAAATTCTTGGCGCCGTTAAAAGTCAATTTGGTAAATTCGGTGACCTCCTCGAAGCGACTAAAAAGAAACTTCAAGAGTCTGCTAATAAAATCGATGCTGCCGCCACCACCTCCCGCGTCATTGAGCGTAAACTAAAAAACGTTGAATCCTTACCAAGTAGCGAGAGCCTTAAATTGCTCGACGGACTCGACGATCAAAACTTCGATGCCGAAGAAAATTAATTAACCTAAAAAAATATAGTGCTCATCGCACTATATTTTTTCATTTCACGTCCTTAATCTGCCAAAATCAAGTTTGCGCGTTCAATCATTTCACTCGTTTCGTCAGTACGCACCACATAAATTGGCTTTGACTCTTCACTCGAAATAAGCGTATGGCGTTCCGGCATTTCACCAGTATTTTTCTCGGCGTCAAGCTCAAAACCAAGATAATTCATCTTTTGAATTACCTGTCTGCGTACGTCATCCGAGCGCTCACCAATCGTTGCGGTAAAGACCAATGCATCGACGCCACCCATCGAAGCAATCATCTGACTGATACAAGCCTGCAAGCGATAAATATAGAGGGAATAAGCGAACGATCCCATCTTATCACCTTCATCACGTAATTGAATTACCGTACGAAGATCATCCGATACTCCAGATACGCCAAGCAAACCACATTGCTTATTCAAGTAGCGCTCAAGTTCGACATCGTCTTCAATTTTCAATGCACGCTTCATTGCCAGTGCTGCCGCCACGTCCATTGAACCAGTACGCGTCGCCATCATTACCCCCTCAAGTGGCGTATAACCCATCGTCGTATCGTGAGATTTACCCTTATAGACCGCAGTAATCGAAGCTCCCGAACCAATATGGCAAACCACTACTTTTTCTGGCAAAATTTCGCTTTGCTTCATATAACGTACCACCGAACCAACCGACAAACCGTGGAATCCCCACTTTTTAATATCAAACTTTTCCGCCAATTTTTGATCAATACAGTAAGCCTTAGCCAGCTCTGGTCTGGAATTATGGAAATTCGAATCTGAAATTTCAATCACTGGCACCGAATCAAAACGTTTCTTTAATTCGATAATTTCATCCATCACCACTGGGACGTGAAGCGGCGCACGAGTTCGCGCAATTTCTAGCTCTTTAAAACATTCTTTATCGACAATGTGGTCATTAGCAAAATAAGCGCCCGGAGCCACTACGCGTGCCAAAATCGCACTTAACTTCGAAACGCCACCTAAAAATTCTTCCTCGATTAAAATTTTTTCCAGATTTCCTGCCACCTCTGAGAGTGCCTTAAAATCCGTCACTACTTTCTTCTTCTGGTCACCAGATTTTAAAGTATAGACAATTTTCTTACCTTCAAATTCGAAATGTAAAGAACAAAGTTCTTTCATGCCTTTATAGAGCGCGTATTTACGAGAGCTACTGCCCGGATTGGTAATTAAAATCAGTCTTTCCGATTCCATATTCTTTTTCTTCTCCTTTATCTTAGTCTATCATAAAACCAGAGATAAAACCGCAAGTCTCACCTCTTTTATTTTTCTGTAATTAAAATCCAAAAGACGCCAGCACCCTCATAGTAATTAAAATTCAAAAAATATAGCTGGCACTCTTGCATTTTGAGTGCTAAATATATATAATATTGCTATGTCAAAACGTGATTATTATGAAGTTTTGGGCGTTAGTAAAAACGCTTCTGATGATGAAATTAAGAAAGCTTATCGCAAGCTCGCTCTCAAATATCACCCAGATCGAAATCCAGGAGATAAGGAGGCGGAAGCTAAATTTAAAGAAGCTTCCGAGGCCAATGAGGTGCTTTCTGATAAGCAAAAACGTGCGCGCTACGACCAATTCGGCCATGCTGGAGTAGGGAATGGTAGCACTGGTGGTCCTAGCGGCAATCCTTTCGGTGGCTATTCTTATGGTGGCCAAGAATTTAATTTCAATTTCGGTGGAGCCGACGGCTTTGACGATATTCTAAGCAATCTCTTCGGTTTTGGTGGTGGACGTGCTCGCAGGAATCGTGGTTCTGATTATCGCACTACTCTAGTAATTGATTTTAAAGACGCTATTTTTGGTACTACCAAAAAGATTTCCGTCGAAGGCAACGAGATTACCCTGAAAGTTCCTGCCGGTATCGACGATGGTCAAGCCATTCGTCTCCGTGGACGTGGTGGTCCTGCTCCTGAAAAAGGTGGTGAAAACGGTGACCTCTTAGTACAAATTCGCGTTCAACCACACAAAACCATTAATCGTGAGGGATATATTCTTCTCTCTGAACAACATATCTCAATGGTCGACGCCGCTCTTGGCACCGAAGTAGAAGTCGAAACTATCGACGGCAAAGTCACTATGAAAATCCCAGCTGGCACTCAGTCTGGCACTCCATTTAAGTTATCTAAACATGGCGTACCAATGAATAATGGTGAACGTGGCCCACATATCATCAACATTGTAGTCGATACCCCAACTGGTTTATCTAAAAAGCAAAAAGAACTACTAGAAGAATTCAAGACTGCCAAAAAACGCGGTTTCTGGAACTAATCTTAAAATAATTTTTCGTATAAAGATTAGTTTTTCAAATCCTAAGTGAAATCACTCGTGTTTTGCACTAAAATTAAGCACGAGTATATTCACTTTAATGCTATAATTATTTACAGATGAAAGAGATCAAAAATCTTAAGCTTAAAGAATCCAAAGCAACTCATCTTTTTCTCGTTTTTGTAGCTTTTCTTTTAGTTTTTATTCTTTTCAACTCTATTCACGTCTCAGCTGACGCGCCCAAGACTAAACTTACCGACGACCAACGCGGTGAAATTTCTATGAGCTGTAGTTCAATTAAATCTGGTCTCAAAAAGCTCCAGGTTAGTGACGCTAAAATCCGCTCTCTACTCGGTGCAAATTATCAGACAATCCTCAATTCTTACATCACTCCCTTCAATCTTCGCCTTGTCAAAAATAACCAAAATCTCGGCGATCTTTCCGACCTGCAAAGTAATTTCGTTTTGCAAAAAAACGATTTTAATTCGCTCTATATTGCCTATAGTCAACAATTCGAAAATCTCCTCTCTATTGACTGTCAAAAAAATCCCGATGATTTCTATAATCAGCTAATTATTACTAGGGAATCACGTAAGGAACTCAATCAAAAAGTTAACGAACTTACTAGTACCGCCGAGAAATATTTGAACGAAATTAACAAAATCGAAATTGATGGCGAAAACATTCGTTTTACTCCCGAAAAAACCGACGCTACCAAAGCTTCAAGCATTACTAATCCAGCCAACCAAGTGGAGGGACGATAATTATGTCAAAAATGTCCTCCGGTGGTCGCAATCTTATGCGCTTAGGCTTAATCGCAACCATCATCACCATTCTTACCACCACCATCTCTTTAGTTATCTATCACAATAGTGGCGACATTTATCTAGATCGCTCCCGCCCAGGTTTTTTACCAGAGAAACACGAAGTCAAACATGATGACCAACCTGAAAAAACTTATTCTTTCCCAGAATCCGGCAATCTCGACTCAAAAACTCTTGAAGAATTCCGCGAAAATTTCAAAAAGACTCTCGAAGATACCAAAAATCTTAAAGACCCATTTTCCGCCGAAAATCTCTCCGATGATTTTGTGGGCCTAAAGTCATCCGAAAAATAGCCAACACTGCCTACTCTATCTTCCACTCGCCAAAAAATCAGATACCTATGGTTTAGCACTTTTCAAAACGCTTATTTCATGTTATAATACATCGATAATTATTAAGTGGGAATAATCTATATGAAACAATCTAATATTAAACTTATCGGTGAATTCTGCCTAGTTTCAATCTTTGCAGACGGCCATAATTTTCTAGATATTCCCGCCAAAATCGACTCCGGAGCCGACAGTAGCTCTCTCCATATCAACAGTGCTAAAGTCAACGAAGCTGGTGATTTAGTAATAAGCCTTCCTAGTTTTTATCAACATAAAACTTCTCCAAGGGAATTAAAGCGCGATTATGCTCATCCAGACTACACACCCACGAAAGTCACGGAAAAAATCAAGCAATCCAAGTCTTCAAAAACTATCATTATTCCCAAAGGAAAATATCGAGATATTACCATTGTTAGCTCTAATGGTCATGGTCAAAAACGCTACAAAACCAATCTAAAGATTAGTATCAACGGGTCCGAATTTGAAACTTCGTTTACCCTTAGTAGCCGTCATAAAAACCGCTACCCAATACTTCTTGGAAAGCATGCTCTTAAGGGCCGGTATCTCGTCGACGTATCAAAATCCTATATTAACAAAGCTAAAGAAAATATCAACCAATTAACCAGCAAGGAAGACTAAAATGAAAATCGCTATTCTCTCCAACGGACCAAAGAATTACTCCACCACCCGTCTCTACGAAGAAGCTACCAAGCGTGGCCATGAAGTCGACATCATTAAGTACAAAAATTGTTATCTTTCACTCTCCGAAAATAATCCTGTAGTTTACTACAACGGAGAAGCACTTCCTCACTACGACGCAATTTTGCCTCGTATCGCCAATGGTCTCACTCGTTATGGTTGTGCCGTAGTTCGCCAATTTGAAATGAGCAACACCTGGACACTTTCTAGCTCAATTTCAATTACACGCGTCCGCGACAAGCTTCGCTCCGCTCAAATTTTCGCCAAAGCCGGCATTGCTTCACCAAAAACCCTAGTCTCACGCAACACGGCTGACATCGATGATCTTCTTGAACAAATCGGTCTCCCGGCTATCATCAAGCTTGCTACCGGCACACATGGTAATGGGGTAGTTCTAGCTGAAACCAAGAAAGCCGCCCGCTCTGCTTTGCAGGCTTTCTACCTCTATAACGAGGACGGTACTAACATTTTAATTCAAGAATACATTAAAGAGTCTGCCGGCACCGATATTCGTGCTTTTGTAGTTGGCTCAAAGGTTGTTGCCTCAATGAAACGCCAATCTCTTGACGATGATTTTCGCTCCAACCTTCATAAAGGTGGTATCGGTACTGCCGTCAAACTTACACCAGAAGAAGAAAAGCTCGCAATTAAAGCCGCCAAAGTTATGGGGCTACATGTTGCCGGTGTTGACCTTATGCGCTCCGCTCGTGGCCCATTAATTCTCGAGGTTAATGCCTCTCCAGGATTTGGCATTGAAAAAGCTACCAACCGCAACGTCGCCCTACCAATTATCAAATATATTGAACACAATGCAAAAGGCCGCACTCTTAAAGATAAAGTTGGCATCTAAACTAAAATCCCTATCACGATCTGGCACCTCTAGGTGTCAGATTTTTATATCTCTTTCAGCCCAGAACAAGCTATCATATAGTATAATTAACTTATGATTATTTTACTTTTAATCGTCTTGCTCTTTATTCTATTCTCTATGCTTAGACGGCACATCGGCATTGCTCTACTTGCCACTATCGCCGGTAACACCATTTATAGCACCTTCGGCAACGATCTAACCGAATTATTTACTAAATTCCTAAACGGCGTCCCAGAAAACACTCTCTCCAGTGCCATTTACATCTCTCTGGTTTTTCTCTTCCCACTAATCCTTTATTTTAAATCCAATAAAGATAGTCTTTTCGGTATCCTACGTTTTCTCGAGAGCCTGATTTATGCCGTTCTCCTGGTCTCCATTTGCGCCGCCAAGATCAATCTCCTTGTACCATTTGATGATATAAGTATCCAGCTTTTGAACTTCGTCGCCATCGTGCGTCCTTCGCTCCTGCTTTTTGCCATCATTGTAGCTTACCTCGATATTCTTCTCAGCAAATCGAATTAATCCAAAAACTATCAGCCAAATTAAAAAGTACCACCATTTTTTCTTAGGTAATTCTAAAATAAAGGACTCTTGCTCAGCCAAAGTATTTATCACAAATGTGTGAATTCTTAATGGCCAAATCAATATTTTTTCTAAACTAATACCAAATATCAATAAATCACCCAATACCACAATCAATCCCACCGAACCCATAACAATGGGTAAACTCGGCAATAGTACTATATTCGCCAGAATCGAAAGCCAAGTAAATTTACCAAAGAAATATAGGCTGATTGGCAATGTTATTACAGAGATTACAATTGAGGAAATTAAAGATTTTGCCAAAAATCCCGGCCTTCGATAAAGATCCTTTAAATCATCCTTTGTCCCATAGAGATAACTTGTAGCTAACGGCACTATTTTCACTATAACAAAATAAGCTAATACCGAAAGCCAGAAACCAATTTGCTTTACAAACTCTGGTCGTATTATTAAGCAAGTACATACTATGATCGTCATAACTCGATAAACCGAAACATTTCGACCAAAGTATTTAATCGTCATCATCAAAACCAATCCGACTAATGCACGTAAAATTGACGGACCAACACCAATCATCATTGCGTAGATGAAGCAAAATATTAGTACAAAATAAGTTTTACCAATGATTGAGAAATGCTTAAAAATTAAACTCAGAACCCCAGCAATTATTGCAAGGTGAGTTCCAGAAACCGCAATTAGATGCATTACGCCTACATTTTTCATATTTTCTTTCTGCAACGCGGTTAACTCATCTTTATTACCAGTCAAATAACTAATACCAAGTGCCAGTTCATCGTGCTCAGAGTATTTTAAGAGCTTATCTTTTAATAATTTAATAAACCCCTGCTCATTTGACGGTTTTTCGATCTTCATTCTAGTAAAACTCGCCTTACTATTATCGCTCACTCCAAATAAATCTGGAGACCGACAGAAAACTCGTCCAGCCGCAATTAAAATCAGACTCATCATAAATAAATTTTCTATACGTATTTTCATTTACAACCTCCAAGCTCAACATAAAAAAACTTTCATTTTTTGGCAAGCATTTTTTGAATAAAACAAAGAATTACAGATTAAAAAATCTTAAGCATAAGCAAGTTATTAAAAAGCCACATAAAAAGCATAAGCAAGTTATCAAAAAATTTAAAAACACCAAACCACCAGATATAAACTCTCGAAATTTTATCAATCCTAATATTTAAAAACTTGCGAAATTTTATATTTACTTTATGCTAGATATTAAGATGAAGCAGAAAAACCCAATTATCACACCAGAAACTCCACTGGAAGTTATCAACTTTGCTACGACCGGACAGGGAATTGCAACCAATTCAGATGGCAAAAAAATCTTCCTATGGAACACTCTGCCGGGAGAAAAAGTCACCGAGTATCAAATTTTAAAACAAAAATCCCATCTCACCGAAGCTGTAGCTCTGAAAATTGGAAACTCTAACCCACACCGCGTATTACCGCGTGACGAACATTATCTATCAAATTCGCCATGGCAAATTCTGGATATCAACTACGAGAATTCCGTCAAAAAACAAATTATCGAGGAGTTATTTTCTAAACTTAAGACACCAAAAATAACTTTTGAAGCCAGCGATAACGAATATTTTTATCGCAATAAAATGGAATACTCTCTCTACTATGATCATGAGACTGCCAAAATCCATCCAGCCATCCATCGTCGTGGGTCACATCACAAAATCCCCATCCTTACATCTTCACTTGAAAATCCAACCATTTATCAACGTGCCATGGAGATTATCGAAGAGCTAAATACTAAGCAAGAGGATTCTAGGAAATACCAATCACTCCTTCTTCGCTGCAATCGTCAAGGCGAAGTAAGTGGTGGACTCTATGAAAACTACCAACCACACCCCACCTTCAAAAATCTTACTGACAAAATCTTAGACTATGAATTTTCTTACTCTCCGAACGGATTTTTCCAGATCAATCTTCCAGAATATGAAAAAGTTTTACGAAAAATTAAAGACTTTATCAAAGACCAAAATAAAGTCGTTGACCTTTACTCCGGCGTTGGCACCATCGGATTAACTGTTGCTGGAGATAAAAATCTCACACTTGTCGAAGTTGATAAATTTGCTCACGGTGAACTACTAAATAATATTGAATCGGTAAAATCTAGTACTGGCAACTCCGAAATCACTGGCATCCTCGCCAAATCTGAGGACATTTATGATCATATCGAGCATAACTCAACTGTTATTGTTGACCCGCCGCGCTCTGGTTGCGACTCTAAACTTATTAACACGATCAATCAAAAACTTCCCGAAAAACTTGTCTACCTATCCTGCAATCCTATCACCCAAGTACGCGACCTCGAAAGGCTTACTCAAAATTATCAAATTACGGATGTTACCGGATATAATTTCTTCCCACACACACCACACATTGAATGTCTAGTCTTACTAGAGCGCAGATAAAGTCATAAAATAGAAATAAACATAATTAAGGTAATCTATGAACGGATTTTTACTACTCACCATTAAATTACTCGTTGGCTTTATCGCCCTCATAATTATCATCAATGTTACTGGTAAGGGGAACCTTGCGCCGACTTCCGCTAGCGATCAAATTCAAAATTATGTACTTGGTGGGATTATTGGAGGTGTAATCTACAATAATGATATTTCTATTTTTGAATTCATCATCATCTTAGCTATCTGGTGTTTCTTAGTACTTTCTCTAAAATGGATCAAAACCCACAACGTGCGTATTAAGCAAATCCTTGACGGAAAAGCCCTCATCTTAGTTGATAATGGCAAGATTAATATTGATAATTGCCGAAAAATTAATCTCAGCGCTCATGATCTTGCTTTTAAATTACGCACCAATGGCGTTTATTCTACCGAAAAGATTAAGCGCGCGATTATTGAGCAAAATGGTAGTCTACTAGTTATTCATAAAGGGGAAGAAAACCCCAAATTTCCAATTATTACCGATGGTCAGGTCCAATTTGATATTTTAGAAGTCATCGGCAAAAATGAAAGCTGGCTAAAGCAAGAACTTAAAAAACACGGGATTACACATCCTAGCCAAATTTTTCTTGGTGAGTATGAAGACGGAAAAGCTAACTTTACTCCATATCAATAGAAGGGCTTATCTAAGTTGCTTGACAATTTTTAAGACTATCCCTTATTATCGTTTATGTTTAATTTAAAAAAGGAGGCTATTTTATGAAGTCGAATAATATTAAAAATAAAATCAATACTATTGTGGGGTCAATCGGAGCCTTTATTGGTATCTTTGTTTTCATTGCTTATATTCCACAGATTATTGCAAACATCAGTGGATCCAAAGGTCAACCTTGGCAGCCAGCTATGGCCGCTTTCTCGTGCCTAATTTGGGTAATTTACGGCTGGACTAAAGAGCCGAAAAAAGATTACATTCTAATTATTCCAAATGCTTTTGGTGTTATTCTAGGATTTCTCGCTTTTATAACGGCTCTCTAGTCAAAAGGAAAATATGCAAAATTATCCCCAAAACAACTCCAAAAAGACTAAATCTACCCCAATCACTTATCGACGAATGCGTAACCGCCTAGTAAAATATGGCGCTATTGGATTTATTCTCAATGCCGCCATTTACCTTATTACTGAATTTATTGCAGCTCTTGGCACCAATCAAGATCTAGGGTATGTCTACTCTAAGCAATTCATCAGTGCGCTGGGAGTGTATCCTGGACAAATCGCCGATGGCGTACCAAACAATTTTTCACCCATTGCTATAGTGATGAATCTAGGTTTCATCGTCACCGCTTTCGGTTTTTCTATTAGCTATGCCTTATTGCTATATCCAAAACTTAAAGACAGAAACACTAAACTAGCCTGCAGTTTAATGATGGTAGCCACACTATTCAGCATTGGTAGTCTCCTAGTTGGACTTTTTCAAGGCGGTGTCCCCAACCAAAATTCTTTACATGGCATTGGAGCCAGATTGTCATTCCTCATGGGAAATCTTACCCTACTTCTCACCGGAATCTTTCTAAAACCAAATCATAAAATCTATCGCCTAACCGCTATTCTGCTTTCAATTATTGGCATCAGTTTTGCATTTCTTCTTCAATACGCCATCACGAACAATCTAACTGAAGTAGCCGCCGTCTACGAACGTCTCACGGTTTATCCGATTACCGCTTGGCAGATAATTACTGGTATAATTTTCCTAAAAGAATCCATTCAAACCAAACGTAATCTATCACCAAAGGCCAAAAAGGAGAACAAGGATGAAACCAAATAGAGAACAACAAGCCGCCATTGAATATCTAGGTGGACCACTCCTGGTTTTAGCTGGTCCAGGTACCGGTAAGACGCAAATTATTTCTCAGCGCGTCGCTCACATCTTGAATGTTACCCAAACCAACCCAAGCAACATCCTTTGTCTCACTTTTACTGACGCCGCCGCCACCAACATGCGCGACCGTCTACGCACCGTGATCGGTAACTCCGCTGATGAATTGAACATCATGACCTATCATTCCTTCGGCAAAACCATCATCGGGCGCTACCAGAATTATGCCACCGAAATTGAACGTTTATCCGAAAAAAATATTAGCCCCGTCGAAGCGGAGAATTTCTTCCAGCAACTTCTTGACGAGCTACCTATTACTAATCCATTGCGAGCTAATAAAGCTAGCGAAGTATCCGGGTTAATCAATAAACTTAAAAATGCCAATCTCTCCATCGCCGACTTAACTATCATCCAAGAAGCCAATCAAAAAGATATTGAAAATCTCAATCAAGCGCTCGCTGCCACCACCATCGGTAAAGCCAGTAGTGGTAATTTTGAAAGTAAATGCAAGGAACGCTATTTTCCGATTCTTACCGTACTAGGCCAAGTCAGTTCTTCTCATGATCAAAATATCTTACCGAACGTACCATATATTTCCAACGAGCTCTACCGTCAGATGCTTGATCTTTATCAGTTAGAAATCACCAAAGATAAACCTTCTATTGCGGCCCTAAAAAAATTTACCGATAATCATTTCACCTTAAACGCTAGCGGGGTTTGCTATTATAAACAAACTAACGATATTGTTAAATTTTCCACCATTCTAGATTTTTGTCAAAAATACCAAACCTATCTCGCCGACAATCGCTTGATTGACTATGCCGATATGATTCTTGAGGCAATCAAGCACCTAGAAACTGATGCAGATTTTAAGGCCATGATGGCCGAGCAATTTCAATATATCATGCTCGATGAGTTTCAGGATTCCAATCCGGCGCAAGTTCGTTTAATTCAACTTATCACCGACTATGATAAACCAGAAATTATGGCCGTAGGCGATGACGACCAGACCATTTACGAATTTCAAGGAGCACTTTCTTCTAATCTCGTCGATTTTTATCAGCATTATCACGCCAAGATTATCATTCTTAAAGAAAATTATCGTTCAACCAGTGAAATCCTGGCTTTGTCACGTAAAATTGCCGACCAAATCCCCGATAGTTTCATAAAATCCGAGTCCGTCCTAACCAGCCTAGGTGAAACTTCCGGTGACTTCACTAAAAATCTTCATGCCGCCAGAAACTCAGAATTATCAAAAATCACTAGTGATGATCAGACACTTCAACCGATTAATCATCCAAACACTCGTATTTCTCGCCATCACTTCAGTGATACCATTTCTGAATATCAGTGGGTCGCTGAAACCATCCATAATCTTATCCAAAGTGGGGAAGAGCAAAAAAATATTGCCATTATCGCTCGAAAACACGATGTCTTAAAGGCGATACTGCCGTATCTTCGCAAATACGACAATATTAATGTCACTTACGAACGAAAGGAAAATATTCTTGAAGACACCAAAATCAAAGAACTTCATGACCTACTTCGTGTCATTCATCAGCTCGCATCTGGACAAGACCCCCTTGATTTACTTGCAGATATTATGAGCGCCGACTATCTCGGACTTAATCCACTTGATTTTGTACAACTAGTTCACACTGGATATCACGACCATCGTCATTTTCTAGATTTTTTGCTCGGTTATCAAAAACTTCCCGCTGTACGAAATTTTGCCAAATTTCTCGCCGAACTTGCCAAAAAATCTCTTACCTCATCTGTCGAAGATATGATAAATTTCCTCATCAATTTAAAACCAGTTTATCTTGATCTTGAAACTTCAGAAGTAAATTCTGGGTCTAATGAAACGCCGAAATCAAACCCTGATTCCGCCATCATCGATCCATTCAAGACCAGCTCAGAATCTACCTACTCTACCGAAAAATCTCTCTATATTTCACCATTTTTACCAAATCTTGATTATGAAAATCCGAAAACCCTAGCCAAACAACTCACCTCCAAGGAAGTTCGTCAGATGGTAGATTTTTACCAAAATCTCGCCACCTTGAAAGAGGAATTTTATAATTTCACCAAGGCCGAACATCCAAAGCTTGCCGACTATATCGATTTTCTCGATAAATATCAAGCTACCAATACTGCCATCCAAAAATCTGCAATTTTTTCCGATGACCAAAACGCCGTCACTCTAATCTCCGCCCATAAATCTAAAGGTCTTGAATTTAAACACGTCTTTCTCCTTGATCTTTCGGATGCTCATTGGAATCAGAATCGTGGGTCGCAGGGAATTAAACCACCTTTTAATCTAACTTTTGTCAATGGAGCTACTGAAAGTGAAGGATGCAATCTACGCCTCCTCTTTGTGGCCATGACTCGTGCTGCTAAATCTCTCACTATGACCAGTGCCACTATTAATCACAACCAGAGCATTGCCAAGCCACTTGGTATGATGATGGAAATCAATGAGGAAAAAATTATTAAAACCTCTCCATTACTAGAAGCGCCTGAAATTTTCCAACACCCGTCCGATGATTCTGAAATCACCGAATTACAACATCTAAAATCCACCTGGCTCGACAAATATCTCGATCCAAAAGACGACTTACTCAAATATCTTCATGCTAAAGCCGATAATATTTGGCTTTCTGCCACCGATGTTTCAAATTTCGTAGATCTCGAATATAACGGTCCATTAAATTTCTACCGCAACCGCCTCATTGGTGCACCACGCAGTATTGAAAATGTGGTGAATATTGAAAAGGGTAATCTGATTCACAAATGTTTTGAGATGATTACCAACCAAAAAATCACCGCCGAGCAGGCTCTCGAATACTACATCGAAACTGCCAAAAATCTTGATCTTTCAGAGCGTGAAATCGAAGATCTTATCACCATTGGTAAAACCGAATTACTGCAAAGTATCGAATATTTCCACGACATTCTCTTTGACGAGCATGCTAAGGCCGAAGTTTCATTTAGCCATGAAAAACTTTCCTTTGAAGGCGTTCCTATCACTGGTACTATCGATCACCTCACTATCGACGAGCAAAATAAAACTATTCGCATCTACGATTTCAAAACCTCAACTGGTATGCAAGAAAAGGATACTTGGAAAAATAACAAAAAACTTTTCATCTATACTATTCAGCTGCTTTTCTATTACTATCTTGTCACCACTTCACCAACCTACAAAAATTACACGGTCGAATCTATGAGCTTACTATTCGTTCTTCCAAGCTATAAAAACGTCAAACCAGGCGAGCCAGGTGAATTCTTCGAAAAAACCATTACCAAATCTGAGATCGCCGAATTTGACATCAACATTCCGAAACTTATTCACGCCATTCGCCATCAACTAGATAACTTAGATTTCTTAAATACCGAATCTTTTGCCTGCAAACCAGTCGGATACACCACCAAGAAAGCTGAGATTATCGACTTCGCCAACCAGCTAATCGCCGACTATGATAAAATTAAAGAGTAATGTATCAAAATTTTTCAGAATTTCTCCAAAATAAAAGCAAAATCTGCGTCATTCAAGCCGAAAATCCAGACGGGGACTCCTTAGGTTCCAGCTTAGCTCTGGAAGCACTCCTTGAAGACAAAGAAGTTTCACTTTATTGCCCGGTCAATGTGCCAAAATATCTCCGTTATTTTTCTGGCTGGGAACGCATTGATCAAAATTTTGATTACCATGCAGACGGCTATATCATTGTCGATACCGCCGCCACTATTCTTCTTAGCAAGCTACTTGACGATTTGGTTATCCGCAATATTCTCTACGCCAAACCAATTTTCGTCATCGATCATCACGAAACTGCCGACGATTTAGATTTTCCGCATCAAAGCATTATCGAACATTTGCCGTCCTGCACTAATCTGATTTACAAAATTGCCATTGATCAGAATATTAAAATCAATCAATCCGCCGCCGAAAATATCTTCCAAGGTCTACTTTCCGATACTCTTGGACTCACCACTGCCGGCGTCACCGCTGATACTTTCCGCGTCGCCGCCCACCTCACCGAACTTGGCGCTGACATTAATAAGCTAGAAGAAAATCGCAAAGAATACATGAAGAAATCACGTCGTATTCTCGATTATAAGGCCGATCTCATCAAGCGCATCGAGTATAGCCTCGACGATAAACTTTCTACCATTCATATTCCTTGGTCTGATATTACCGAATTTTCCGATGAATATAATCCAAACGCCCTCATTCTGGAAGAAATGAAAATGGTCGAAGGTGTAGAAGTCGCTGTCGCCATCAAAACTTATCCAGATGGCAAAGTTACCGGTAAAATTCGCACTTCCAAACCAATCGCCGACAAGGTCGCTGGCTATTTTGGCGGCGGTGGTCATCCTTTTGCCGCTGGCTTCCGCACCTACGATACCACCTACGATGACGTGCTGCGTGATTTAGTTTTCTGTTGTAATGATTTACTTTTTAAATCCGAAGAAACTAATTAATCGAGAAACATTATGACCAAACTTCACCTATTCAATACCAAAACTCGCCAAATCGAAGAATTTATCCCTCAAAATTCCGAAAACGTCAAAATCTACACCTGTGGACCAACCGTTTATAATTTTGCCCACATTGGAAATTTCGCTAGCTATATCTACTGGGATCTCCTAGTTCGCACTCTCAAAATTAATCATTTAACTCCTCACCGTATTATTAATATTACTGATGTCGGACACCTCGCATCTGATGCTGACGACGGGGAAGATAAACTCGAAAAAGGCGCCAAACGTGAAAATAAAACCGTTTGGGAAATTGCCAAATTTTATGAAGCGGCTTTCATTAAAGATTTTAATGCCCTAAATTTATTACCACCTACCAAATTCTGCCGTGCCACCGACTATATCCAAGAAGACATTGAGGTAATCAATACCTTAATTTCGCGCGGATATACCTATGAAACCTCCGATGGTATTTATTTTGATACCAGTAAATTCGCTACCTACGCCGATTTTGCCAGGCTCGATCTCGACAATCTTCGTGCCGGCGCTCGCGTCGACTTTAACTCTGAAAAACGCAATGTTTCTGATTTTGCTATCTGGAAATTTATTAAACCTGGCGAAGATCACGCTATGCAATGGGATTTTCAAGGCAAAAAAGGCTACCCAGGTTGGCATCTCGAATGTTCCACCATCTCGCATTTCGAATTAGGTGAGCCCCTCGATATTCATGCCGGCGGCATCGACCACATTCCGATTCACCACACCAACGAGATTGCTCAATCCGAAGCCGCCTTTGGTAAAACTATGGCCAATTATTGGCTCCACGCCAATTTTATTACCATTGATAATCAAAAAATTAGCAAATCCCTCGGTAATACCTACTCCATTCAAGATTTAAGAGATCGCGGCTTCTCACCACTTGATTTTAAGCTCTGGATTTTGCAAGGGCATTATCAATCCGAACGAAATTTCACCTTCGAAGGTCTTGCAGCCGCCAAAAATCGTCGTCTGCATTGGCTAAATCGCCTCGCTAAGACCCTACAAGAAACCATCCTCACCGAGAATCAATCCCACTTTCTCGCGCAGCTTCAAACAACCGACTATCAAACCACTGAATTACAAGAAAAACTTACCGCCATCATCAATCAAAATCTTAATTCCGCCGAAGTTTTTGCCGAGATTGACCAAAACGAACTAGCCCTAGATGATTGGCGTTTTGTCGATAAATTATTCGGACTTCGTTTCTTCGATAGCCTTATTCTCCCATCAAACGAAATTCAAACTCTTATTAAAGAACGCGCTGAAGCTAAACAAAATAAAGACTATGCCAAGGCCGACCAGATTCGTGAAGATTTAAAAGCCCATAATTTCAGTATTCTCGACACCAATCAAACCAGTTTCTGGCAATATCTTGAATCACCAATGATATAATCAAACAAAGGAGTATATGTCACGCACAATTGATATCGACACAAAAACATTTGTCCGCTTCTGGCTAGTCTTAATCGCTTTTGCCGCCGCCGGATTTTTCATTATTAAAGCTGCCGGCGGTCTAATTATCGTCGGAATTTCCGCTTTTCTAGCGATTTCCCTCCATCCACTCGCCAAGCAAATCGACAAGATTGATAAGCGTAAAAGTCGCCCAGGACTTTCTTCCGCATTAGCCGTCTTTACTATCGCTCTGGCTTTTACCATTATCGTGGGCGTGATTGGCCCGGTTATTGTCGAGCAAGTTTCTAATTTTCTCGCTACCGCACCTGCTAAGATTTCGGAAGTTATTGATCATTTAGATATCAATGGTATTGGTAATTATTTTGGCATCTCCAATCTTCAAGACAGCCTAACTTCCGGTATCAAGAGTTTCAGTAGTACGATGCTGGGTAATATTAGTAATATCGCCGTCGGCAGTATTGGTGCCATCAGTAATATTATTACCAGTGTTATCCTCACCATTGTGCTTACTATTCTTTTTATGCTCGATGGACCAACCATGTTAAAAGACTTCTGGCGCGTCATGGCTGTAAAAGATAAAAAATCCGCCAAAGTCTGGCAGCACGTTACTAGTCGCATGAGTAATGTCGTCGCCGCCTACGTTTCATCTCAAGTCTTCATCGCTCTCCTCGACGGCCTGATGACTATGCTCGGCGTTTTTGTTATCACTCTCATCTTCAATCTTCCAGTTACTCTTGCCATACCTCTCGGCCTCATTTCCTTCCTCTTCTTCCTCATTCCAATGTTTGGCCCAGTCATCGGCTGCATCCTGAATACCACTCTACTTTTCATCAACGCCCCAGGCGCCGCGATCGCTTTCTTCATTTTCTATCTCATCTATCAGCAAATTGAAAATAACATCATCGGCCCACGTATTCAGGGTAAGGGACTTAATCTTCCGCCACTTGCAATTTTAGTTTCCATCACCATTGGTATGTACGCTTTTGGTTTGATTGGCTGTATTGTGGCCATCCCAATCGCTGGCTGTATTAAAATTCTTTTCGAAGAAGCCGCCAATATTCGCGCCGCACTCGATGATGAAAAATAATTAGCGCCGCGCTCGATGATGAAAAAATAATTAAAACTCCAAGCATAATCTAGAAATAGCCTGAATTCCAAAAAAATAGACCGAGTCCCAAAAAATCAAATCCCTCCGATTTGCTTGACTAGTCATCCAAAATTTCACATAATTAATAAGCACTTAAAAAGGAAAAATTACTATGGAACAAGTTTTACCATTTCTTGAAGGAATGTTTTATATTGCAACTACCAATGGCGATCAGCCACATCTTCGCATTTTTGATGCCGCTGGTATTCTCGACGGCCACCTCTATATTGGTACCAAATCCAATAAACAGGTTTACGCTCAAATCGAAAAAAATCCTAAGGTCGAAATCTATGTCTTTAGCAACGAATTAGGTCTCATGCGTTTTACCGCCGAAGCTAAAACTATTGCCGACAAGGAATTAAACCAAAAAGCTTACGAATCTACCGGCAAGACCTACGACGAAACTTCTGCTGCTATTGAGCTCACCAATGTTCGTGGTTCTATCAAAACTAAGGACGGCGAAACCGTAGAACTTAATTTCTAAGATGGACAAGCAAGTTAGAAAACGCAATCTCTTAATTTATTTCACCGCAATTTCGGCTGGAATCCTTTTGATCTCAAACTTGGCTGCGACTAAGCTTTGGGACCTCTTCGGCATTCCAGTCGACGGGGGCGTAATTAGTTTTCCAATTTCCTACATTCTCGGTGATATTATCATTGAATTTTACGGACACAAAACCGCCAAGCACATCATTCTTGGAAGTCTCTTAGTTAATATCATTGCTGCGCTCACTTTTTGGATCGTTATCGCCCTCCCACCATTTGCTGGCACTGAAGGCATGCAGGAATCAATTGCTAACGTCTTAGGTTTTGCGCCACGTATTATTATTGGTTCACTCACTGCCTACCTATTTTCACAGTTTTCCAACAACTATATCTTCGAAAAAATTAAGCAAAAGACTGGTCAAAAACTTTTCATCGTTCGCGCTCTCACCTCTTCTTTCGTAGCTCACTTTTTCGATACACTTGTTTTCGAAACCGTCGCCTTCCTCGGCGTCCTGGCTTTTTCTGATTTCCTAAATCAAGCAATTTTTGCTTATATTATCGGGATTGGTATCGAAATCGTTTTGTCACCAGTCGAAATTCTGATTGTGAATAATCTCCGAAAATACATTCCAGCCCATAAGGTTGAAACCGCAAAACTCACCGAAGAGGTGTCTGAAAAATAGGGAATTATGACAACTCCCGGTTTCTCATTCGAAATTAACGAACGTATTCCCGGCGCACTTGGTCGTGCCGGAATTATTCATACGCCACATGGCGATATTAAAACTCCAGCCTTTATGGCCGTTGGTACTACCGGCGCCATTCGTTTTCTTTCACCAGAAGAATTGCATCAAACTAAAGCCCAAGCCATGCTCAGTAATGGCTACCATCTTCGCCGTAAATCTTATGAAATTGCTGAAGCCGGCGGTCTAGCCAGCTGGTCAAATTGGCATGGACCGACTCTCACTGATTCTGGTGGATTCCAGGTGATGTCCTTAGGTTCCGGCCTTGGCAAAGTCGTCTCCATGGAACGTGAGCGTGGGGTAGTCAACACCGCTCACCAAGAACGTCTCGCTCATGTCACGGAAGATGGCGTTAACTTCCGCGATCCTTTCGATGGACAACCAGATTTTATTGGTCCGGAAGAATCCATGCAAATTCAATGCCGTATTGGTGCTGACATTCACATGGCGTTTGACGAACTCACTTCGCTTGCCGACAGCTACGAATATAATGTCGAAGCGCTTGCTCGTACTGAGCGTTGGGCCAAGCGCAGCCTCGACGAACATTTTAAACTGCGCGATTCACTTGGTTATCGCCAAAGTCTTTATGGTGTTTTACAAGGTGGGCGTTGGGAAGATCTTAGACGTAGTACCGCTAAAAAGTTCGGTGGAATGCCGTTTGACGGCTATGGTCTCGGCGGAGCCTTTCTCAAAGAAGACCTTGGTGAAATTTTGCGTTGGTGTAACGAAGAGTTACCCGAGAATAAACCACGCCACCTACTAGGACTCTCACACCCTGACGATATTTTAATCGGTACCGAAATGGGCGCTGACACCTTCGACTGCGTCGCGCCAACTCGTGAAGCCAGGCATGGCAAAATTTACACCAAATATGGCGACATTAATCTTCGTAAATTTAAAGACAGCAATGAATTACTTGACGCACATTGCGATTGCACCACCTGTCAGGCGGGCTGGACCAGAGGGCAACTGCGTGCACTTTGGAAATCTGGTGATCCAGAATTAAAACGTCAATATTACAATCTTGCTACCACCCATAATTTACGTTTCATTATTCGTCTCACCGAACAAATTCGTGAAAGTATTCTAAATCAAAACTTTTTCGAGTTCAAAAAACAATTTTTACATGATTATTATCAAAAATAAGAACCATAATCGTGATAAAATAGATTAGTGGAAAATAAAGTTTCATTCTTCAAAAGATATCCAATCGTCAAAGATTTTGTTAACTTAATTGTTTTTGTCGCCTGTGTCATTCTCGGCACCATGTTCTTAAATGCCTACGTTTTTCGCTCCTATAATGTCGTCGGACATTCCATGGATAACACCTTAAGCGAAAATGACCGCTTAATCGTCAATCGACTAGCTGTCAGCATGAGCCATCTATCAGGCAAGGAATACGTACCAGAACGTGGCCAAATCATTGTTTTCTTGAATGGCGAATCTAGTGGTAAGCTAACTTGTAGTGTCGATCCTACCATTAAGGATCAATACATCATTAAACGTGTCATTGCTTTTCCAGGCGAACGCGTGGTAGTCAAAGACGGTAAGATTACGGTTTATAATGATCAGAATCCTAATGGCTTCGACCCCGACACTGCCACCAGAAAATCCGCTACCGATGGACCAAAGCAAAACACCTCTGGCGAAGTCGATACGACCGTCCCAGACGGTGAAATTTTCGTGGTCGGCGACAATCGCGAAGGCACTCATTCCTATGATTCTCGTTACGGCCTTGGCACTATTCCGTATTGTCGCATCATCGGACCAGTTCTCATGCGACTTTATCCCTTCGATCACATTCGTTTATTTTAATAATAAGGTATAATATTCTATATGGCAGATTATGTAATCATCCGACGTGGCCGCAATATTCTCAGTACCATTCTTCATGTCTTACTGAATTTAATACTTGCCATTGCCACCATTTTCCTAAACCTCGCCACCGCAAGTTTTCTCCCTGGCTGTGCTTTGGTCCTTCTTTCCAAATGGCGTATGTTTGCCGTGCGTCCACGCTATTTATTTATCAACATTAAATCCAACCTAGTCGACCTCATCATGGGTTTTTCCTTCGTATTTCTCGCCTACTGTGCCGGAAATATCTTAAGCCCATTACATTACGTACTGACGGCCCTCTATTCACTCTGGCTAATCGTTCTCAAGCCAATGTCTTCTAACTTCGCCACCAAACTCCAGGCGCTTCTCGCAGTATTTTTCGGCAGCACCGCCATTACCCTGATGGTGGCTAGCAGCAGCTCTGGTCTCACCGTCCTGTTAAACTTTATCCTCGGTTTTGCCGTAGCACGTCACGTCTTGGTACAGAGCGAAGATACCGGATACGGCTTAATCACCCTAATTTCTGGTCTACTTTTCGCCGAGATTTCCTGGCTAGCTGAATTTTGGCTCATCGTCTATTCGTTCAAGGCCTTCGGGATAATTATTCCACAAATCTCCATTATTCTGACAATCTTAGCGTTCCTCGCCGGCCTACTTTATCAAAACGCCAGTCAAAATGACCAGAAAATTGAAAAGAAAGATATTCTCGTACCTACTATTTTTGCTATTTCCGTAATCCTGATAATCGTGCTGTGGTTTAGTAAACCGCTATTTAATGTCTAATCTTACGTTTAAGGAGGTAAAAATGAACGAAGATAAAAGTAATTTTGAACCAAAAGACTCAACCGATTTAGAAGAAGTAAAAAACATCTCTGAATCAGAAGATCTCGAATCTACCGATTCATCCGTGAATCCAGTCGAAGAGCCAGAAGCTACCGACACCTCAGAACAGTCTGAAACTTCAGAACAAACAAAAACCGAAATTGAAGCTGATGCTAAAACCGAAGCCGAAACTGAAGACGAGTCTGCAGCTGAAGCCGAAGAACCTGAGGCCGAATCTGAAACTGAAGAAAAATCTAGCTCAAAAACCGAGAAAAAGCCTAAGATTAAAACTGGTAAAAATCGTTTTGCTACCTTTGCTAGTCTCGTAGCCGTCGCCTTATCAGGTACCGCACTTTATTATGCCTACAACCGTCCTACTACTTCAATTTTCCATAGTAGCAATTCGGCCAGTAATAATGCCGCTACCTTTGCTGAAGGTTCAATTTCCGAAATCGCCAATTCCGTCTCGAAGAGCGTAGTTTCCATTATTACCAATACTAGCACCACCGGCTCTTTCTTTACTGGTCAAGTTTCCCAGGCTGCCGGTACCGGCTTTATCATCAGTAGCGATGGTTATATCGCCACCAATAAGCACGTCGTCGCTAATGCTACTAAAATTGGCGTCATCCTCGACGATGGTTCGACTTATGAAGATGTTGAACTTATCGGTACCGACCCAATCAATGATTTTGCCATTATTAAGATTAAAGACGTCAAAGATCTTACTCCAATCAAAATTGGAGACAGCAAAACCACTAACATCGGCCAGCAAGTTGTAGCTATCGGTAATGCGCTTGGTACCTATCAAAACTCTGTTACCTCCGGTATCATCTCTGGTAAAGGTCGTAGTCTCACCGCCTCCGATTCTTCTCGCACCACCTATGAAACCCTTTCCGATATGATCCAAACCGATGCCGCTATTAATGGCGGTAACTCTGGTGGACCACTCGTCAATGCCGCCGGTGAAGTGATTGGTATTAATACTGCCTATGCCAGCCAAGGCAATAACGTCGGTTTCGCCATCCCTATCAATAGCGTTAAAGGAATTATGGCTGGCGTCCTCAAAGATGGCAAATTCGAACGTGCCGTATTAGGTGTCCGCTACCAAACCATCACCCCGCTTATTGCAAAAGAGAAGAAACTTGATGTTACGGCTGGCGCCTATGTCAAAGGCTCAAACAATGCCTCCGCCGTCATCAAGGGTAGCGCTGGCGACAAGGCTGGCATTAAAGATGGCGACATTATTACTGCAGTTAATGGCACCAAAATCGGCACTGCCGGCTCTCTTGGTAGCTTAATCGGTGAATACGCCGTCGGCGACACCGTTAAACTCGAAGTTTATCGTGACAAAAAATATATCGAGCTCAATGTTAAACTTGAAGCTTACGATGCCGATAGTGCCAAAGTTACTACCAACAAAAAGTCTGACGACGACGAAGAATAAAATCAAAAAATAACCCTCCGGGGTTATTTTTTATTTATCATAATACGTATTATTTATTTTAACTAAAAATTCCACCAAAAATTATTTCAGCTTATCCACTGGATAGAAAAATCCTAAAATTAAATCTTTCTTTAAGCCTAACTCAAAACCCAACTTCTCCGCGTATTCAATAATTTTTTGCTGCTGGCTCATATCTGATTCGATAATCACATAATTTGTTTCAATTTCATCCTGAATTTCTGACTCCGAAAGTTTTTCCAGATCTTTCACGGTGAAAAAATTTCGCTTAATTTGATCAAGTAAACGATAAATCTGCGCCAAACCATCCTTATCCGCATAAAGTGCCAGCTTCGGCTCGTATTGCAATTCTGGCGATTGCCACTCCCAAGATTCATCCACGTATGGTAAGTTTGCCACGATAATCTCTGGTCGAATCTTCAAGCGTAAAATCGTCGAAAGAAGGTCTGACTTGTAAAATTTAATATTCTTCACCCCCAGTTTGTCTCGGTTAATTCGTGCAACCGTCAGGGCATCTTTTGAAATATCAAGGCCAATCACCTGGCTATTCGCGCAGTCCAAAGCTACCGAAAGTCCAATGCAACCCGATCCCGTCCCCACATCCACAATTGTCACCGGTTTTTTTGTATCGGATTGCTTTTCACTATTAAATTTCCCATCAATAATTCGATAATAAAGTTTTCCCGCCAGCTCCGCCGCGAGTTCCGTTTCCGGACGGGGAATCAACACATTTTGATTTACCAAAAATGGTCGCCCCATAAACCACTTGACGCCTAAAATATAAGCCAACGGCACTTTATTAGCCCGTAATGCCACCATTTGGTCTGCCTTTTTACGCGCCTCATCAGAAATTTTGTCCGCTCCATGCGTCACGAAAAAGCTCCGGTCTTGCACATCCATCGAGACCGCCAAAATAATCTCCGCTTCCATCGGATTGATAATCTGTTTTGAAACATCCAGCCAACTTTTTACCGTGGTTGCCATTTTCTCCTTTGAAAATTATTCAGCGATACCGTTTTCCGTACGAATTACATCGAGCTCACACTTCTTCAGCTCCGAAATAATATCATCAATGTCACCATCCATCACTGCATTTACATTCGATCTTGAGTAATGAATACGATGATCAGTTACGCGATCCTGTGGGAAGTTATAGGTACGAATCTTCTCCGAGCGATCACCCGTACCAATCAAGTTTTTACGTGCCGCTGAGGCATTTTTCGCTGCCTCTGCCCGTTGAATATCATTTAAGCGCGTACGCAATACCATCATGGCGCGCTCCTTATTTTGACGCAAAGAGCGCTCATCTTGCATTGCCACCATAATTCCGGTCGGCAAATGCGTAATACGAATAGCTGAGTTAGTCGTGTTCACTGATTGACCACCATGTCCGCCCGCGTGAAAAATATCAATCCGTAAATCTTTTTCATCAATCACAATTTCCGACTCTTCCACCTCTGGCAAAGCCACCACTGTCACCGTAGAAGTATGAATGCGCCCCTGTGACTCGGTCACCGGTACACGCTGCACACGATGTACACCACCTTCAAATTTCATCGTCCCGAAAGGCGTGTCTCCGTCCATCTTAAAGACCACCTCTTTCACACCACCGGTTTCATTTAGACTTTCGTTCATTAATTCCACTTTAAAACCATGTTTTTCTGCATAGCGTAAATACATACGATAAAGTTCGCCCGCAAATAGAGAAGCCTCGTCACCACCGGCCCCGGCTCGAATTTCCATGATCACTGGCTTGTCATCATCCGGATCACGTGGAATTAGCTTATCATCAAGTTGCCTAGTTAAATCAGTAATTTTTTCGGTAAGTTCTTGAATTTCCAGCTTTGCCATCTCGCCAAGTCCAGGATCTGAAACAATCGCTTCATCTTCCTTGATTTGTTGCTCGGCGCGAGAAATTTCATTTTTTAAATCCAAAATTGATTCGACCTCTGCCTTCCTTTTCGATTTTGCAGCAAAATCATTCTCGAGGTAAGCCTTCGGATTTTCCAAGAATTGATTAAGTTGAGTTAATTCCAACTCTAAACTTTTGATTTTTTCGTCCATATTGAATTAATTATATAATAATCCACCCCATATTCCAATCTCGTAAAAAACTATC
>CAUUCN010000003.1:0-42649 GCA_963543945.1 uncultured Candidatus Saccharibacteria bacterium | reverse complement strand
AAAATTCTAGGATAATAAAAATAGGTCGAGAGGCCTATTTTTATTTGCGAGAATGATTTGCCATAATATTAAATTTTCCATATAATGAGCCTATGAAAAAAGAATTGAAAAAACTCAAAAAGAATGTCGAAAAAGTGAGTAAATCGAGCTTTATGACAGAATTTAAGGAATTTATCAATCGTGGTAACGTGCTTGACCTTGCAGTCGGTGTGATTATCGGTGGTGCATTCCAGAAAATTATTTCATCACTGGTAAATGATATTATTATGCCAGTGGTAAGCTTGATTGTCGGTGGGGTGGATTTCCGCAATTTGGAAATCACAATTCCAAACTTCTTCGGACAAGATTCGGCTGCGCATATTCATTACGGTAGCTTCTTGCAGAATATGGTGGATTTTATTATCATCGCTTTCTGTGTGTTCGTTTTTGTTAAGTTGGTGAATAAATTCTCCAGGAACTTTAAGAAGGAAGAAGAGGAAAAAGCTGAGCCAACTACCGATGAACAAATTCTCGAAGTCTTGAAAGATATTCGCAAACACCAGAAATAATTGAAGTCTTAAAAGATATTCGCAAGCACCAGAAATAAGCTTAAATAAAAAATAGGTCGCGAGAAGCGACTTATTTTTTTATAGTTTTAGATAGCGGAGGACTTGAAATTTTCGTATTGCGACTTAATGTTTTCGAGATTTTTGACGCGCTCGACGGTGTTGGCCTTAACTTTTTGATTAGTGGTACGAGTTTCGGCTTCGGTTTGATAATTGATCAAATAGGCAAGAAGTAGAGGGAATTCACGTAAGGCGAAGCGGTCGAGGCGAGCGGAGATGCGGCCATTTTCGAATTGTTCAGCGATTTTGGCGACGGTTTCTTTTTGAGTAGTAGCAAGATTAGATTCGTCATAAGTGGATTCTAATTCAGGAATACCAAATTCAGAATTTAGAAGATTTTTTTCATTCAATTCAAGTTCGGCAAGCACGGCTTGAAGAGAGGCGGTAATACCGCGGACATCAGAGGACTGCATGTAGTCCTTATATTTGTCGATAAGTTCCTCATTCATATATTTGGCAAGATAGAAGCTTGAAACTAAATTATCGCGATCACGATTTTCGACAATTTTTTTGGTGCCAGAAAAAACACTAAAAAGAATCAAGATGAAAATAGCCCCAAGAGCGATAGATATATTGCGCAGGGTAAGATAAGGTATGATTTTATCGAGAAAACCAAAAGGAGAACTCTTTTTGCCTGAATTCGGCTTGGAAGAATTAGAGGCGATTTGTTGAAGATAAGCCATATTGTCCATGCTTTAATTATAGCATAGAGGTTTGTTATAATTGAGTTATGCAAGATGCGAAGGAGGAAATTCGAGCCAGGTTGCCGATCGAAGATGTGGTATCGGAATATATTGAGCTGAAGCGAAGTGGTGCGACTTTGAAAGGTCACTCGCCATGGGGTGTCGATAAAACACCTTCGTTTATGGTGTCGCCAGATAAGGGAATTTGGCACGACTTTTCGGCGAATAAAGGTGGAGATATTTTCTCGTTTGTAATGGAGGTAGAGGGGATTAGTTTCCCGGAAGCTTTGGAAAAATTAGCGGCAAAGGCGGGGGTGGAGCTAAAAAAATATTCGAATGGTGATATGCAAGTGTCGCGTACGAAGATGAAAATGCGAGAAATTTTGGAACTCGCGACGAAATTCTATCAGGCGTGCTTAGTGAAAAATGAAAAAATTCGAGATTACGCGTTTTATCAGAGAAACTTGGATCGTAATTCAATCTTGAATTTTCGGATTGGTTATGCGCCGAGCGGGAAAGATTTTTTGGTAAATTTTTTGAAAAAACGTGGCTACAAAGAAGCAGAGATTAAAGAAGCGGGTCTGATGAATCGATTCGGTGGAGATTTTTTCCGTGGTAGGATGATGATTCCGTTTATCGATGCAAGTTCCGATAATGTGATTGGTTTTACGGGGCGAATTACGGAAGCCGGTGAGCCAAAATATTTGAACACTTCGGAAACTTTGCTGTTTAATAAGGGTCGATTTATTTTTGGCTTGAATTTAGCAAAAAAAGCAATCAGGGAAAATGGTTTTTGTGTGATCGTGGAAGGAAATATGGATGTGATTTCGTCGCATCAGGCAGGGGTACAGGAGGCGGTGGCGACTTCGGGTACAGCAATGACGGAAAATCATTTGAAGATTTTATCGCGATTAACTTCAGATATTCGTTTGGCCTATGATGGCGATGCAGCGGGTGTAGCAGCGACGGAGCGCGCGATTTTGATGGCAAGTAAATTAGGGATTTCTTTGTCGGTGGTATCGGATTATGGTAAGGCGAAAGATCCGGATGAATTAATTCGTTCGGCGCCAGAAAAATGGCGTGAATGTGTAATGAAACCAGTGCCAGCGATTGACTGGGTGTTGGGCAAATATGAAATTAAATATAACTTACGTACCGGAATGGGGAAGAAGCAATATTCGGATCTGGCAATGAAATTAATTGTGGAGATTCAGGATCCGGTGGAGCGCAAACATTATGAGCAGATGGTGGCGCGAAAATTGGAAGTGACGGTGGAGGACCTGAAAGAGAAAAAGGTGCAAGTGGAAACTGTGCGACTGAAGCCGGTGAAAGAAGTGAACGAGGCGGCAGGACCG
Organism: uncultured Candidatus Saccharibacteria bacterium; assembly: GCA_963543945.1. GTDB lineage: Bacteria > Patescibacteriota > Saccharimonadia > Saccharimonadales > Saccharimonadaceae > Nanosyncoccus. The sequence continues at coordinate 40,006 of CAUUCN010000003.1, read as the reverse complement.
AGTATTCTGAAAGTACTTGAGAATGATTTACTCACGATTTTGGTTTACGGGGGAACAGCAGGAGCGGAAATCGATTTGGAGATTCCGATCGATGAGGTGAAATTGGAAGAATTGTCACTGATTTTTGAGGAAAAATTTGCGAAAAAGAGTGAGGCGGAACTTTCGAAATTAAGTCAGGAACTGCGTCAACGTTACGAGGTAGAACGTAATAAAGAGAAAAAAAAACAATTGATTTTAGAGCTTGAATCTTGTGAAGACGAAGAGCGAATGACGGAAATTTTGAAGGAAATTGAACGGTTAGGATAGATAAATTTTGGGGAATAATTTTGAATTAAAGTGTTAGTTTTTTGGGGCTGGCTGGTTGATTAAGATTAGAATAAGCGTTATACTTAATCTAATTTGAGGGACTAAAATAACAATGAATCCAAATAAATTAGGTAGTGCGGCTCCAGGAGGTGGGGCGGAAAAAACTGGTAACTTTACAGCGGAGCAAAATCCGGTGAAGAATTTTGAGGTAGAAAAAAATTCAGAAAAGCCAAAAACGGGGGCGGAAATTTTTGAACTGAAGATGCATCAGATTGCGGACCGTCGTGATATGATTGAGCAGATGAAAATGGAGGGGAAACTTGGTTTTGATGATTATAAAACTAAGAAGCAGGCGCTGGATTTAGTCGAAACTAAATTGACGAAGCTTTATAATATTTATGAAAATCGCGAGGTGAACGAGGCGGAGCGTGAGAAAGAGCTTGAGATTCAAAATCGTCACCTCGAAGAGAATAAGGATTCTTTAAGAAAGCTTAGCCAAGACAAAGAACTGCCACGAGGCGAAAAAATGAAGCTAATGGAGAGTTTTTCGCAGCGTTTAGTCGATAGTACCGATAAGATAGAGGAAATAAAGAAGGCTCGGGAAATGGACGAGCGAGTCTATCAGTTATTTGGTGGTAAGTCAGGTGAGGCGGCGAAGACTGAGGGTAAAATTGATGGTAAGGCTGAAGATAAACCTGAAGAAAAAACTGAAAGCAAGACTGAGGAAAAACCTGAGAGTAAGACCGAAAATAAAACTGAAAGTCAGACTGAAGAGAAAGCTAAAGGTAAGAGCGAAGAGTCGACTGAAAAATCTGAAACTCCAGAGAAGTATGAAGAATCTAAAGCTCCAGAGAAAAAACCGACCAGTACTTTTTCTTGGACTGGTGGCGTGGGTGGACCGATGTTTTATTCAGGAATGGGCGCACCTTCAGTAAAAATAAATAAAACCACTGAAAATAATACGGCTAGTAGCGAGTCGGCTGGCAATAATGAGACTACTGGTAGCGGTAATAGTGAAAGAACCGGTAATTCTGGAGAAGGTTCGGCGTCGGGTTCCGTGGAATCGACAGGTGCGAAAAGCGAAGCTTTGAATGAAGCACAAAAGAACGTATTGAAGCAGGCGGAAGAGAAATTTTTCCAGGAGAACTTAAAAACGCTTGGTGGGGCAATGGCGGCGAATGGCTACAAAGAGATGGATAATCGAAACTTCTTGATGCCATTAAAAAAGCCAGAAGCAGGTGATCCGGACCTTGCATCTTTTGATGAGCGAAATAAATTACATAATGAGTCGATTGAAAAAATGAAGGCCTTTGAGGCGAAATTTAATTTGGATAAGATCAAGACCGATGTGAGCCGTGCAATTTACACTGGTAATGCGAAGCTAGAATTTGGGATTGGACTTTATCGTATCGATGCTTCAAGAAATGAGCTACAGAATATAATTGATGATAAAAGAAGTAGTGAAGAAGAGAAGCAAAAAGCCATAAAAGAGCTGGAGATGCTCGATCAGGTGAAAGAGGGTTTCTTAGAAAATATAGGTTCACATACGAGTGAGAAATATTCTAATGAGGAATATGCCTCAGTCCCAGAGAGTGAAAAGAAGAATGCGAATGGGTATCTTTACTTACAAAAAGTCAGACAAGAGATGAAAAATCCGATAAATATTTTTCGAGCAAAATTTAGAATCATGTTTGGGAATAAAGATAAAAAATAAAGAAAGGGGTAGAAACAGAAAATTAAGGGAGAGATTTTGACGTGTTTGATTTTTTGTGATATAAATTGGTGCAATGGGAAAAAATGTCGTGGAAAAAGATAAGAACAAGATTAATGAGGAAGAAGACCTCCTCAACTCCTTTAGCCTGGATGGTTCGCCAGAGCCAGAATATGACGATTTAGTCTCGGAAGATGATTTGACAGATGAAGATCTGGAAATCACGGCAGAGAACGTAGATCAGTTTGCGGATGACTCAGTGCGTCTATATTTGCGTGAGATTGGTAAGATTCCACTACTTTCGAATGAGGAAGAAGTAGATTTGGCTTATCGCATTGTGAAAGGCGAGAAAAAGGCCAAGGATAAAATGGTGGAAGCCAATATGCGTCTGGTGGTTTCGATTGCAAAACGCTACTCTGGTAGAGGTCTAGATTTCTTGGATTTGATTCAAGAGGGAAATACGGGACTTTTGCGTGCAGTAGAAAAATTTGATCCAGATAAGGGCTTCAAATTTTCGACTTATGCCACCTGGTGGATTCGTCAGGCAATTACCCGTGCAATTGCCGATCAGGCGCGTACGATTCGTATTCCAGTACACATGGTAGAGACAATCAATAAAGTGCTTCGTGCAACGCGTAAATTAACCAATGAACTTAACCGCGAGCCGTCGGTGGAAGAAATTGCCAAAGAAATGGGCATGGAACCAGAAAAAGTCGACTACGTGATGAAGATTAAGCAAGATATTGCTTCGCTTGATGCGACGGTAGGTCGCGATGGTGATGATGAAGACTCGGTACTTGGTGATTTTATCGAAGATGAAGGTCGCGTGTCACCAGAAGATGCAGCAGCCGCGCAGATGTTGAAAGAACAGATTGCGGAAATTCTTTCTAGTCTTTCAGAACGTGAGCAAAAAGTAGTGAAGCTACGCTTTGGAATCGGTGGTGGTCGTCCACATACTTTGGAAGAAGTGGGCGCGGAATTTTCCGTGACACGTGAACGTATTCGCCAGATTGAGGCAAAGGCTTTGTCCAAGCTTCGTAAACACAAAGATACGAAAAAACTGCACGAATATTTACATTAAAATAGGGGAGCGGGTGATTTTCGGACGGGAAGCTGTGCGAAAATCACAAGATACGCTATAATGAAAGTAATGAAAAATTTTTGTCAAAAATTATTAAATTTGCTACCAGTTCTCGCGATTTTTTGCGTGTCGATGGTGGCTTTTTTCCCGGCAGCTAAGGTGTTTGCGGGAAATTGTGGGGGTGTAGAAACAGCAATTATCGAGTGTTCGAGTAGTGATAGTCAAGAAGCTTTTTTTTCGATTATCGGTAGCGTAGTGAATATTCTAACTTATGGTGTGGGTGTGGGTGCAGTAGCGGGCTTCACCTATGTTGGTTTTCTTTATATGACTTCACAAAATGATCCAGGAAAAATCAAAATCGCAAAAGATCGTGCAATGCAAATTGTGATTGGACTTCTAGTTTATGCTTTGATGTGGGGAATTTTGAACTTCCTTTTGCCTGGTGGTATCTACGGCAACGGGAATTAAAATGTCAAAAAAAGCCGATTTGGAACATATTAAGATTCGCCTAAATGAACTCGCGGGGGTAAGGACGCGAGTGATTTTGGTTTGTAATTGTAAGAGTACAGGCCATAAACGCGTGGAAAAAGAAGTGGTGAAACCGCTTCGTGAATTTATCTTACAGCAAAAGGGAATGACTTTTTTGCGTTTTGATGTGGAGTCGCCGACGCTGGAAGAAAACGCGGAAAGACTTTCGAAATTAATTATGGATGGGGACGTGGTGCTTACGGCTGGTGGTGATGGTACGGCAGGGATTGGGGTAAACGGTATCATGCTTTCGGGGAAGGCGGCGAAATTTTACGTGATACCGTACGGGAATTTTAATGATATTATTCAGATTTTACGATCAAATTCGGGTAAAAAAGTTTATCCAATTGAGGCCTTGGTGGACGGGAAACATTTTCGTTACGCTTTGGCGTATTTTACGGTGGGGATGATGGCGGAATCGACGAAAATTTTTGATGATGAAAAAGTGCGTAGGAAATTAAGAAAATCGAAATTTAATTTAATCTTTTCTTTGAAGACGCTTTTGATGTGGTTTTTTGTGAATCGTAAAAAAGATTATATTACGATTGATGGTCAAAAATATTCGGATATTCTGGTGGTGAACGGGAAAAACGTGGCGAGATTGATGAAAGGTGGGGAATATTATTTGGGGGAAACTTTTCTCTATACGGAACAACGTTTGAATAATTTTTTTGCCATGGTGTTTTTTATGTTGCAAGCGATGTTTAGTGGAATTCCTGGGAAAAAGCTAAAAAATAAGACGATTCACTTTGAAGAAAAGCAGAGAATTTTTATTCAATCAGAGGGTGAATATAAAGATTTAGTGGTGCAGGAAATTAGTTTCTTGAAGAGTAAAAAGTCGATTGAAATCCTGTAAGAAAAATTAAAGAATTCTATTTCGCTTATGTTATAATAAGGCTATATGAGTCTATTACGTGGTGTGGGCGATTTCTTCGCATTGGATATTGGAACCAACTCAATTCGCATGATTCAATTATCGGGCGACGTTGAGAAGGGTTGGGCACTGGAAAAATTTGCCTATGTGCCGGTGGATAAAAAAATTACGATGGATGATTCGGAGCAGGGTCGTAGGAAACTGGCCGAAACTATTTTGGGTGCAAAAAAGCAGGCGGGTATTACTACCAAAAATATCGCAATTGGCTTGCCGGCGCGTAAAACTTACACAGCAATTATTGAGGTGCCAAATGCGCCAGAGAAGGAACTAGCGAAAACAGTTAAGTACGAAGCTGACCAATATATTCCGATGGCGGTGGATGATGCAAAGATTGATTTCGCAGTGCTCGGTGTTTCACCTAATGACAATACGAAGGCAGAAATTTTGATTTCATCCACGGATCGCGCCTACGCAGAAGAAAGACTCGAAGATATCGAGATGTTGGGCTTAAATGTGATTGCTCAAGAACCGGAACCAATTGCGATGGTGAGAGCATTGGCGCAGATCGGGGTGGAAGATGCGCGGATGATTATCGATTTTGGAGAAAATTCGACAGACCTCGTAGTGATGTATCTAGGAGCGCCGAGATTAGTGCGCTCGATTCCGGGTGGGCTTTCGGCCTTTGTAAAAACTGTAGCGAATGGACTTTCAATTTCAGAAGCACAGGCTAAGCAATTTATTCTGCAATACGGTCTATTGCAAGATCAATTCGAAGGTAAAATTTACCAAACCCTTTCAAGTAATTTGGAAGGCTTTACGATGGAATTAGTGAAGTCGGTGCGTTTCTTCCAAAACAAATATACCGGCGCGCAATTTGGGGGAATTATTCTTTCAGGATATGCAGGAATTATTCCTCTTATGGCAGAATATATTGAAGCGAAGACGGGTATTTCGACAATTCAGGGTAATCCATGGCAATATGTACGCGTCAATGAGCAGCAACAAAAATTACTACTTCCAGTAGCCTCAGAATTCGGAGTGGCAATCGGTCTGGCAGAAAGGAGCAATGACTAATGAAAAAAATCGATTTTAAAACCATGCATCTTTCTGATATTCCTGATGTTATCAAAAGTATTTTTACTGGTGAAACCGATAATGAAATGATGACGGGGCAAACCGGTAAATATGAAATTAACTTGGTGCCAGATATCAAGACGGATATGTTGAAGTTAATGAAACTACGTAACATGATTGTGTTTGGTTGCGTGGTGGTAATTATTGCCTCATCGGTTTTTACGGCGTTTCTGGCGATTTTCAAGGGCGCCCAGGATTTGACAATTGCAAGTCAGGGAAAGCATATCGAGAATCTTTCGAATACAATTAATCAATATTCGGAATTACCAGATTTCTTAAATATCCAAGATCAATTAGCCAAATTGAAATCGATTAACGATAATCGTTCAGTGTTGTCGCGAGTTTTTCCGGTGTTAAAAAATCTTTTTCCAACTAATAAAGATACGATTAAAATTTCGGATTTGAATGTGAACCTTTCGACTTCGACGATAAATTTTGATGCGCAAGCCAATGCGGGGGAAGAACCATACATTGATTACCGCGTATTGGAATCATTTAAGAAATCAGTGAATTTGATGAAATATGATTATGGCCGCTTTGTGGATGCACAGGGAAATTTGATTCCATCACGTTGTATTGAGGAAACGGATGCGGCGGGTAATATTTTGACCGATAATGGCAATACTTATGCGATTTGGAAGCGCGGTCTGACAGATTGTGATCCTTCACGAAATGATCATCAAAAGAAATCAGCTTTGACTCAGTCGAATAATAATTCGAATGTTTCTAACACAAATTTAAAGAGTGATTTTGGTAAAGTAAAAGCCAAATCAAATGTTTCAGATGACGTTGAGCATGTGGAAAATACGGAAAAGAGTGGCAACGTAGAAAATAATGGTGATGTAGTCAAGACGGATATTCAGACAATTATTCCAGACGAAAAGATTTGGCGTAGCCCACTATTTGATCTTTGGTATAAGCACGAAAAAATGCGTACGGCGGATGACGGAATCCAAGATACACTTGATACCAACGCGGAGGTTTCGGAATCAGAAGTGAATGGGGTAAAGACCCGCACGCAAAAAATTAAGAATGTGAAAAATTACATCTATACACCTTCGATGGGATTGGACGGTAAAATTTCGAGCGTGCCTCACTTCGAAAGTAGCTGTATTACTTATAAGGGCGAAAAGAACGGTGATAGTGTGAAATGGTCAGCGGAAAATAAATGTTTGATGGTGCCAAAGGGTATTCGGGTGACGGATTCTTCAAATGGTCGTGACTCAAGTTCTAATTTAGTTTTGCGCTTCTCGACAATTATTAATGTGGATCCAGAACTTTTCAAGTTTACTAATAAACACATTTTGACATTCGGCCCTTCAGGTCAAAACGTAACCGACTCTTATCTCCAAGTGGAAGGTATGTTCGCAGCACCAGCCAAGGATTGTGCAAAAGATGATGCGGAATGTGTGGGGCAAAAAACTTCAGCAGGAACAAACAATTAAAGAAGGTAAAAATGAGTGAATTAATTTTAACAAAACGCGTACGAATTAATAAAATTAGGCAACAAATTACCTTGATTGTTTTGGCAGCTTCGGTTTGTTTCGGGGTTTGTTTGGTGCTTTCAGTTTACTTCATTAAATATATGAGTTTTAATGGCAAGGTAATTGCGGCGCGAGATACTTCCATCAATAATTATTACCAGACGATTAAAAATGTTGGTATCTGTGAAGATACGGATAAGGATGGTAAATATAACGATAAGGAACTGGCGAAATGCGATCCAAATAAGGTGGACGTTTCGAAGTTGGCTAATACGTTGCGTTATAACGCTTTGGTGACGATGGCAAATAATACAAATTTGGAATCGATTGCGAGAGACGGTCAAAAGAGCTGTTTTGATGAAAACAAAAATCGCATCGATTATTCGAAGTTGTATTTGAATTCAAAAACCGATAACGAAAAAGCTTACAATCTCAATATGATTAAGATGTGTTCGGCTCTAAGGGTAATTCCAGATGCCTTGCCAGCACAAAAGAATGATGAGGCACTTTTAGCTTCAATTAATCAGATTTTCCTCTTGTCAGGATTTGAACCGGAACAATTGTCACCAGGGAATTCTTATAAGAATAGTGGAATTGTCGGTGTCTCAACGATCCCAGTTTCGATTTCGGTGAAGAAAGACGAAAAAGATACGATGAAAGTGCTCTCGAATTTGGAAAAATCCATTCGTTCATTCAATATTGAAAGTGCGCAGATTAAATGGAGTTCGAATTTGACCACAAATTCTTCGAGACTTGAATTAACGGCTCAAGGCGCGGCTTATTACACGAAGGGTGCGGCGGTGCGTGAAAAAGACTCGACGGTTTATGCTTCGGGTAAGGCTCGTACACAAGAGTCGAAAGATAAGGCAGACGCGGCAGCAAAGAAGAAGGCAGAAGAAAAAGCCAAGAAGCAGGCGGAAGAAGAAAAGAAAAAGCAGGAAAAGGAGGACGAGAAATGAGACGCTCAGACATCTTCACGGTAACTTTTGTAGCGAGCGTGGGGGTCTTACTAACATTTATCGCTTGTAGTTTCTTGCTGGGCGATCCAGATACGCGTTATTTGAAACATAAGACGATTGGTAAAATTACGGCAGATTTGACGAGTCCTGATCCGGAAGTCTTCAATGTGGATGCGATTAATCCAACGGTAGAAGTTTACGTGGGTAGTTGTGAAGACGTGGACCGTAACGGAATTTTGGACCGCGCTGAGTTAGTGGCTTGTGGTCGTGCAACACCAGAAACGGCAGCGGAAGAAGAAAAGAAAGAGAAAGACGCAGAAAAGAAAAAAGAAGAAGCCGAAGAAGATAAAACTGCTGAAACTAAGAAAGAAAATTAAAGGAAAAGATTTTGTTTACACATGACTCGCAAGAAAAAGTAATTCAGCTCTTGATTAAAGAAGGGTTGGTTTTTGAGTCGGATGTAAAAAGAGTAGTAGAAGAGGCAGAAAAACGTAAGCAGCCACTACTAGCGAATTTGGTAGCGCAAAAAATTTGCGATGCAGAAACAATTTCGCATGCTACGGCGGTAATTATGAATGTGCCGTATGTGAGTCTGCATAACGTGAAAATGGACCGTGAGATTTTGACTTTACTGCCTTATGATGTGGTTTCGAGATTAATGGTGGTGCCGCTGGGGGAGAAAAACGGGGTTCTGTATGTGGCGATGCTGGATGTGTCAAACGTGCAGCAGATTGATTATCTTTCGACTTTGACTCAGAAGCAAATTCGCGGTATGGTGGCCAGCGAAGCGGGGATTAAAAGTGCGATTGCTCAGTATCAGGGTGATTTTCGCGCGGTAGAAAAAGCGGTTAAAAGTAGCGACGAGGAAGATGTGAATTCTTCGAGCGTAAAAACCATTACGCAGGATTCGCCGATTTCGAAAGCACTCACTACAATTTTGGATTATGCGACGAAGACCAAGGCTTCGGATATTCATATCGAACCACTAGAGGCGGCATTAGTAGTACGTTGTCGCATCGACGGTGTGCTTCGTAAGGTGATGGAACTGCCGAAATCGATTGAACCAGCTTTAGTTTCAAGAATTAAGATTTTAGCGAACTTGAAAATTGATGAACACCGCGTGCCACAAGACGGTCAGTTTACGGTGTCGGTGGAAGGCACGGAAATTGATTTACGTATCGCGGTTTCGCCAGTGATTTGGGGTGAACAGGTGGTGATTCGTATTTTGGATAAAAGTGGTACGACGCTCGATATTGAACAAATGGGGATGACCGGGCATGCATTGGCGATGGTGCAGCGGGGAATCGAACGCCCGAATGGAATGATTTTAACTTCTGGTCCGACCGGCTCTGGTAAGTCGACCACGCTGTATGCTTTGATTAAAAGAATTAAATCGGACAAAATTAACATCGTGACCCTGGAAGATCCGGTCGAATATAAGATGGACGGGGTGAACCAAATTCAGGTGAATGTGGACGCCGGCCTAACTTTTGCGGCAGGCCTGCGTAGTATTTTGCGTCAAGACCCAGATGTAGTGATGGTGGGGGAAATTCGTGATGCGGAGACGGCAAACCTAGCCGTGCAGGCATCACTCACGGGACATTTGGTATTTTCGACTTTGCACACCAACTCGGCGGCAGGTATTTTGCCAAGGCTTCTGGATATGGGGATTGAGCCATTTCTTTTGGCTTCAACTTTGAATACAGTAATCGGCCAGCGTTTGGTGAGGCGAGTGGCGCCGAAACGAGAAGTGGTGCATTCGACAGAAATGGAAACCAAACAAATTAATGATTTGGTAGCGAAATTATTGCCACAAAGCCAAGAACAAGTGGCGATGGTGTCGGAAGATTTGGGTTATCCAGGGCTTCCAGTAGTGAATCAGAACGGCTACTCGATGATGAGGGGAATTGATGAAAGGGAAACACCGGGTGGATATAAGGGGCGTGCGGGTCTTTATGAAACAATTGAGATTGATGATGATATTCAGAAATTAATTGTAAAGCGTGCGACATCTTCGGAAATTATGCAGCTCGCGAAAGAAAAAGGGACTTTGACGATGCGACAAGACGGAATGTTGAAGGCGCTAACTGGGGTGACGACCGTAAGTGAGGTGAACCGCGTAGCATCAGATTTGGCGTAGTGAAGATAAAAAAGTTTATGGTAAAATAAAGATAAGAGGTAAATATGCAAGAAAATCAAGCACAGACGAGCGTACGTTCAGCAGCCGCAGCACAGGCCGCCGCAGCCGCTTCATCACCAACTGCCGTGCCAACTTCGGTGAAAATTGAAACATTATTAGAGGCTTGTATTAAGCACGGGGCTTCAGATTTGCATATTCAGGTGGGGTTGCCACCAATTTTACGTATTGATGGTTCACTGGTGCCAATCCCAAATACGCCGATTTTGACGACGGAGATTGTCGACACCTTGATTTTCTCGACTTTGGACTCGATGCAACGTGAAACTTTGGCGAAAGATAAGGAATTTGATTATTCATTTGCTTTTGGTGAAATTGCACGTTTTCGTGTGAACGCTTTTAATGAAAAAGGACACCTCGCGGCAGCATTTCGTTTGATTCCAACTAAGATGCCAACGATTGAAGAATTGGGGATGCCACAAGTAATTTCGGGCTTTGCGGATTATCCACGTGGTTTGGTCTTGGTGACGGGGCCGACCGGTTCTGGTAAATCGACCACACTCGCGGCGATTATTAACAAGATTAATAGTGAAAAATCGGTACATATTTTGACGATTGAAGACCCGATTGAGTTTACCCATAAGTCGAAGCGAAGTTTGGTGGCACAACGTGAAGTACATTATGATACGTATTCGTTTAGTCGAGCTTTGAAGTCGGCTCTACGCGAAGACCCAGACGTGGTGCTACTCGGTGAGATGCGCGACCTCGAGACAATTAGTGCGGCAATTACGATTGCGGAAACTGGTCACTTGGTGTTCGCGACATTACATACCAACTCAGCGGCGCAATCAGTGGACCGTATGATTGACGTGTTCCCAGCCGAACAACAACCACAAATTCGTTCACAGCTGGCGGGGATTTTGATGGCGGTTTGTTCACAACGTCTAGTGCCAGCGATCGGTGGTGGCCGTGTTTGTGCGGCAGAAATTATGGTGGCGAATACGGCAATTCGTTCGATTATCCGTGAAGGTAAAACTCACCAACTGGATACGGCAATTCAGACCGGGGCGTCAGAGGGGATGCAGACCATGGATCGCACTTTGGCAAAATTAGTCCAACAGGGAACGGTGACTTATGATAGCGCAAGAGAATATGCGGTGGACGTACGTGAATTTGAAAGGATTGTGAAAGGCGCCTAATGAACCGATATATTTACAAGGCCCGCAATAGTAAGTCGGGCGCAATTATTAAGGGTGTAATTCAGGCAGAGAATGAACGCGCCGCCGGTAAGCTCTTGATTGAGCGCGGTTATACGCCGGATACAGTGACGGAAGATACTTCGGGTGATAGTTTTTTTGATAAATTTAAAAACAAAGTTACGACGAAAGATAAAATCGTTTTCACGAGACAATTTTCTACGCTGATTGGGGCGGGTTTACCACTTTCGAATTCTTTAAGGGTTTTGATTGAGCAAACCGAGAGTAAACCAATGCGTCGGGTGACGGAATCGATTTTGGCAGACGTGGAAGCGGGTAAAAGCTTGACGCAGGCTTGTGCGAAATTTCCAGACGTATTTAACCGAATTTATTTAGCACTTTTGAAGGCTGGTGAATCTTCTGGTACGCTGGATAAATCTTTAAGACGATTAGCTGATCAGCAAGAAAAAGACCACGCGATGGTGATGAGAATTAAAAATTCTTTGACTTATCCGGCGATTGTGCTCGCGGTGATTATTGCGGTTTTGGTTTTCATGGTGATTGCAGTGGTGCCGCAGGTGCAACAGCTTTACCATGACCTGGGGAAGGATTTACCGATGATTACTAAGTTATTGGTGGAGCAAACGAACTTCTTGGTGAATATGTGGTGGCTGGTGACGATCGTGATTGGCCTTGTGATTTACTTTGTCTTCCAGTTTGTGCGTACCGATAGTGGACGTCATATCTTGGCGAGAATTAAATTAAATATTCCGGTTTTTAAATCGATGTTTTGGCGCCTTTATAACGGACGTTTTGCGCGCACGGCAGAAAACTTGCTTTCGACGGGTGTGTCGATTCAGGATACTTTGGCAATTTCAGCAGAAGCAATTAATAACTTGGTGATGGAAGAAGAAATCAAGGAAGTTTCCGAAAAAGTGAAACAGGGTAAAACGTTGTCGGCATCATTGAAGGAACTAGATTATATTTTGCCATTACTGCCACAAATGGCGGCAATCGGTGAAGAATCTGGTAAAATTGATGAAATGCTGGGTAAGGCAGCGAACGTCTACGAAGACGAATTAGATCAGCAAATTAATACAATTTCGACATTGATTGAACCAATTATGTTGGTGATTATGGCTTTGATGGTGGCGGTAATTATCGCTGGCGTGCTTATGCCGATTTACCAATTGGTGTCGCAAATTCAGAAATAGAGGCAAAATGAGAAAATTATGGACAGATGGAAGCGCGTCACCGAATCCGGGGCCGGGGGGATTTTCCGTAATCGAAAATAATAAACCGGTAGCGATGGGGCGGGAAGATTTGACGACGAATATCCGGATGGAAGGTTCGGCAATTTTAGAGGCCTTAAATGTACTAGCGGGCGAGGAAGCGGAAATTTGGACGGATTCAGAATTTTGGATTAACGTGCTGACAAAATGGGCGCCAGGTTGGGAAAAGAATGGTTGGAAAAAGAAGAGCGGCCCAATTAAAAATTTAGGTTTAGTAAAAAAAGTGTTCAAAGCTTACAGGGAAGCAAACGCGAAATTGGTCTGGGTGCGTGGCCATAATGGCACAGCAGAGAACGAGCTAGCTGATGAGTGGGCGAACAAAGCACGAGAAAATACAAATTATCCTGGGCTAGAAATTTTAACGGTGGAAACGAGTGAAGAATGAAAAAAATTATTGTCAAAGCAGAAGTTAGAGACGTCGATAAATTAGAGAATCGCTTGATGAATTTGGGCTATGATTTTGACCCAATGTATTGGCAGCACTCACGAATTTTTGTGCCACGAAATTACGAAGAACACAATAATTTTGCCAGAATGATTTTAAGAATGGACGTAAAGGCAGTGGATCGACCGGCACGTTATAGCCTGATTTGTAAGAGACATCTCGAAAAATCGAAGATTGATTTAGTGCATGAAACTTTGGTTTCAAGTTATGCAGAAGCGGCGAATATTTTGTTGCAGATGGGGCTAATTATTCAGTCGGAAGTTTCGAGAACACGTCAAGAAGTGGTGCTGGAAAACGGGATTACGATTTATCTTGATCAGATTGAGCATGGCCGCAAATCTTATATTAAGTTCGAGGCGGTTTTGGAAAATGAATCAGAGGCCGAAGAAATACGAAATCGCATTGAAGTTTTGATGATGGACTTAAATATTTTGCCGGATTTGGTGGTAAAAGATACTTACGGCGAAACAGCGAAGTAAAAGTGTGCTAAACTAATAGAAAAATAGTGAGGTGATATGGATTCCGAAAAGACTGAAATTACGAACTCTGAAATTCGAAAATTGAACGATTTTGATGTATTTTTGTGGGCGAATGAGCTTGATGAAGTAAAAAATAATGTGTCGTGTGAACTGTTTTTGTTCAATAAAAACTACACGCCGTTTAAGATCCGCTATTCTGAAAAATTAACTAATTCAGTGAAGCAGATGTTTATGGGGGAGGCGATTGCTTATGTGATTTCGGGTGCGGAAAAAGGTCTGGAATGCCGCGAATATGAAAAATCAGACGGCGAAGATAAGGTGATTTATCGTACAGATCTTTCGAAAGTGATTCGCGCAGAAAGTTTACTAAATTTGATCGAAAAAGAATATAAGGACATCGATTATTTCACAGATAATGAACATCAATTCAAGAAGATGAAGGGAATTATCGCGAAGTTTTCTTATCCTGGTGGCGACGATGGAACGAAAGTTTTCTATATTGCGAAGGGTATTTCCGCGGCCTCGGCTTTGAGTGCGAAAACTTCTTGGGAATTGAATGGTGAAAGTTTTGAGCCATTCTCTGCGGAAGTGGCTTTGAAGATGCCAGACGATAATCAGGTGGCCTTTGTCGATGGATCGGTAGTGATTTTTAATCAGACGAAGTTTGAAAATCTTTTTCAATATGATTTTAAGTCACAGATGTTGGCGGAAGCGAAAGCGAAAGAAATTGAAGAAAAATACAAACTTTCTTTCGCGGAAGGTTTGACCTTGAATGCGCTTTTGATGGACAAGAAGCCTCTGGTGAAGAAGTTGCAAGACATGAACATCGAAGAGCAGATGTCGCAAGAACAATTGGTGGACTATGCGGACGAGATGAAATTGGAACTTATGACCGATGACGATGGTGCGATTATCATGATGGACGACAAGGATTTGACGATGTTTGTGAATCTTTTGAATGAAGATTATTATGTTTCACCAATTAACGGTAAGCGCTACGAAATTAAGTCAAAGAAATTACTAAACGAGCCGGAAGGCGAACCACCAAGAGGCTAAAATGCACCATTGTCGAATTTGCGGACATGCGGTGGAATGCGGGAGTGAAAAAGAAGCTTCCCGCATTTTCGGTGGTTTGCCAAGGTTTTCGATTTGTGCGCGATGTTTGTTTCGGATTTTTCATTTGAGACTTTTAGATAAACGTGGAGTGAATGAAATTTCACGAGGGAATTGTTTGATTAATTAAATTTTTTACTCAGAATTTTAATAGTAGAATAAGGAGTAAAAATGAAAAATTTGAAAAAGTTATGGGCGATTTTTGGCCTAGTTTTGGTGGTGGGATTATTGGCTTTTTTGGTATTAAATCGAGAAAAGTTTGAACAAAAAAAGTATTCAGTAGTGTCGACCAGTTTTCCGGGGTATGATTTTGCCAGGGCGGTGACAAAGAGTACGAATATTAGTACAAAAATGTTGGTGAAGCCAGGTGCGGAAACCCATACCTATGAACCAACACCACAGGATATTATCGATATTAAAAATGCCGATATGTTTATCTATGTGGGTGGCGATTCGGATGAATGGGTGAAGAAAGTCTTGAAAGACGTAGATACGAAAAAGACCCATGTCGTGAAGCTGGTGGATTTGGTTTCGACAGTGGAAGAAGAAATCGTGGAAGGTATGGAAGATGAGGATGAACATGACCACGAGCATCACCATGACCACGACCATGCGGACCACGATCACGACCACGATCACAAACATGACCACGATCACGAGTCGCATGAGCATAAGCATGATCATGAAGAGGAAGAAGAAGGTCCAGAAATTGATGAGCATGTTTGGACGAGTCCAAAAAAGGCGATGGAAATTGTAAAGAAAATCGCAAAAGTGGCTTCCGAAATTGATGCCGCGGAGAAAAATAAGATTGACGATAATACGGAAAAATACGTGGCAGAAATTGCAGCGGTAGATAAGGATTTACACCAGGTGATTGACGGTAAAATTTCGGAAATCGTGGTGGCAGATCGTTTTCCATTCCGTTATTTTGCTGATGAATTTGGCTTGAAGTATGCGGCAGCTTTTTCGGGTTGTTCAGAACAAACTGAGGCAAGTGCGAAGACAATTAGTTTTTTGATTAATAAAGTAAAGCAAGATAAAGTGAAGAAAATTTACAAGATTGAGCTTTCGAATGGCAAGATTGCAGAAACCGTAAGTAAAGATACGGGCGCGGAAGTTTTAGAGCTACATTCGGCACATAATGTGACGGCAGAAGATTTTTCGAAGGGTGTGACTTATGTAGATTTGATGAAGCGTAATCTTGCGGCCTTAAGTAAATAGGATTCTTATGGAAAAACAGCCAATCATTGTAGTGAAAAATTTAAGCGTAAATTACGCGAAAACACCGGTGTTTCGGAAGATTAATTTTGAAATTTTGGCGGGAGATTTTATCTGCTTGGTTGGCTGTAATGGGGCCGGGAAAACCACTTTAATTAAGACAATTTTGGGATTAATAGAGCCGAGTTTTGGAAGTGTGGAGTTTTTCGGGATGAGCCGGAAGGAAATTGGTTATATTTCACAGGAGACAGTAGTAACGTCGAATTTTCCGGCGACAGTGGAAGAGATTGTGCTAAGTGGGCTTTTGAATCAGAAGCGGGGAATTTTTTATACGAAGAGTGATAAGGAAAAATGTGAGGAAGCGCTCGCGAAATTTGGTATGAAAAAATTGTTGAAGAAACACTTCGCGGAGCTTTCGGGTGGGCAAAAACAGAAAATTTGGTTAGCGCGGGCGGTAGTAGCGACGAAGAAATTATTGATTTTGGATGAACCGGGAAATAATTTGGATTCAAAATCGAAGAAGGAATTATATACAGAGCTTTTGAAATTAAATGCGCAGGGAATTACGGTGGTGATGATTACGCATGATCTTGATCACCAGAATTTGGTTGGGAATAAAATTTTAGCATTAGCGGATGGGGTAGCGACGATGGAAACGACAGAGGAGTATGTAAAAAGAATTCATCGCCATGACCATGGTGAAAGTGATGGGAAATAGGAGGTGGTGATGAACGGAATTTTGGAAAAGTTTCTGGAAATGTGGCAGTACCAATTTATGGTGAAGGCTTTGGTAGTGGGGGTAGTGCTGGCGGTGACGGCAGGACTGATCGGGGTGTCCTTGGTTTTGAGACGAAAGGCGATGATCGGTGATGGTCTTTCACATGTGGGATTCGGCGCCTTTGCGATTGCGACGGTGATTGGTATAATGCCACTGCAATTTGCCTTGCCGATAGTGATTTTGGCGGCGATTTTGATTTTGCAGGTGAACCAGAAAAGCAAGGTGGATGCGGATGCTCTAATCGCGATGCTTTCGGCGGGAGCACTGGCAGTGGGGACTTTAGTGATTTCGGTAGTCAGGGGAGTGAATACGGATATCAATAATTATTTATTCGGCAGTATCCTGGCACTAGATGATTTGGATGTGGTAGCGGGAGTGATTTTTTCGCTCGTGGTGATTTTATTCTTTATTGTGAAATATCATGAGATTTTCGCGATGACGTTTGATGAGAATTTTGCCAAATCGATTGGGCTGAAGACCGAGCGACTAAATACAATTTTTGCGATTTTGTGTGCGGTAGTGGTAGTACTGGGAATGCGACTAGTGGGGGCGCTTCTGATTTCGAGTTTGATTATTTTCCCGACGGTGACGGCGATGCAGATAGTGAAAAGTTTTAAGGCGGTGGTTTTTAGCTCAGTGGTGGTTTCGGTGATTTGTATGGTAATGGGAATTATCTTTTCGTATTTTGTGGCGACGCCGACCGGAGCAACGATTGTGATTTTTAATGTGATGGCGTTTTTGGTGGCGAAGGCAGTGGAAGTTTTGAGGGGATAGCGACTGATGACCGTGGAATCGAATATGGTATAATTTAGGTATGGCCTGGTAGCTCAATGGATAGAGCGGCTCCGTCCTAAGGAGAAGGTTGCGAGTTCGACTCCCGCCCGGGTCACCAAATACGTATGAGAAAAATGATTTTTGATGGTCAGAGAGAAGGCGAAGAGGTGCAGTTTGTGTTCCGACGCCATTTTTTGACGGCAAAGTCCGGTGTGATATTTTTAATTTTGATGATTATGATCGGGGTGGGATTAACTTTACTTTGGCCAAACAATATGATGATTTTCGAGACCTTCTTGGCGCTTATTTTGGTGGGGATTTTAGGGTTTCTATATTCCTATATGTTGTGGTATTTTTCGATTTATATCGTGACCAATCAGCGGATTCGTCAAATTTCGCAACGAGGTTTGTTTAAGAAATCAGTAGTAGACTTGGGATTAGATAAGATTCAAAGTATTTCTTATGGTGTGAGCGGAATTCGGGCAGGATTAATGGGATATGGTACGATTGTAATTCAAACAGCGGTGGGGGATTTGGTAATATCGATGGTGAAAAATTCGGAAAAAATTTATAACGATTTACAAAATCTAATTAATGAGAAATAGGAAATGAGCAAAGCGAAATTAGAAAACGAAGTGGATAAGACTATGACAAACGAAACCGACGCCGTAAAAGAGAAAAGACTTTCAATCGTGGCGAAAATGAAGCAAAAGCGCGAGCAGAAAAAGATTGAAGAATTCAAGAATAAGACAGAGTTAGAAAAAGTCGAAGAGCGTCGTGAAGAGGTGTTATCGAAGGGACGTAAGTTCAAATATCCAATGCAATATGCGAAATATCGCGTGGTGACAGTGACGATTATTTTGTCGGTGATGGCGGTGGTTTTGGCTTCGGGGGCAGGTTATTTTATGCTTTATAAATGGCAGAGTACAAATCCGATTCTTTATCGTTTGACTCAACTTTTGCCAGTATCGGTGGCTAATGTAAACGGCGCGGATGTGCGTTATTCGGATTATCTTTTGATTTATCATAGTACGATTACGCCGATCGAAAAACAACAGGGTAAGCTAGATAATGCAAAAGATAATGATTTCATGGAGCAGCACTATAAGCGTTTGGCGTTGGATGAGGCAGAGAATTATGCTTGGGCTCTGAAATTGGCGAAAGAAAATGACCTGACAGTGACGGATAAAGAAGTGGATGAGACGATTTTGGAGCATCGAAAAATTGGGGGGATGGAACGCAGCGAAGAAGGATTCAAGAAGATTTTGGAAGATAATTTTGGTTTGACGATGAAGGAGTATCGTCGAATGATTTATCTTTCACTGGTGAAAGAAAAAGTTTCGCAGGCAATTGATACGAACGCCGTGCAGCTTGCGGCACAGGTGGAATCTTTGATCAAATCCGGAAAAGATTTGAAGGCGATTTCGGAAGAGTTGGGTGATAAGGTGCTTTATGAAGAAACGGGGGGACTGGTCGATAAGATGAACGTGGATGGTGGCAGATCGCTAAAAGCGATGAGTCTCAATGCGGGGGAAATTTCGGATAAATTTGTATCAAGTTCAGGAGATGGTTATTACTTCGTGAAATTGGTGGCGAAAACCGATTCGACAGTGAATTATACTTCGATTAAAATTTCATTTACGGAATTTGATAAGCAAATGAAAGAAATTAGAGATTCTGGAAAGATTAAAGAATTGATTAAAATTGATCGACAAGAATCTTAAAAATTATTCGTAAATAGGTCCACCTCGGGAACAAAAATTGTCCGTAAATAGATTCACCTCTGGAAACAGGGGTGGACTTTTTAGTAAATTTGATTACAATAATCTATAAGCGTAAGTTAAGATTACGAGTACTTTAAACTTTAGAAAATTCGAAGGAGGGGGATATGGAACTAAAATTTTTGGGCAGAGGCTCGGCATTTAACGTAAAAGAGGGGAATACGGCAGCGTATTTCATCGATGATGATCAGTTGTTTCTGATTGATTGCGGAGAGGATGTGTTCGCGAAGCTGAAGCAAAAGAGTTTGCTTGGCAGAGTGAGGGCAGTGAATCTGATGATTACCCATACGCATTCGGACCATATTGGAAGCCTGGGGAGTCTGGTGACTTATTTGTATCTTGTATTGCATCGACCGCTGAAAATTATTTTGCCGGATAATGATGAATACGTAAAAACGATTGAGCAGATTTTGCAGGGTTTTGGTTGTACAGAAGAGATGTATGATTTGGTGCAAGATACGCAGTATGACGAAAAATTTAAAAGTTTTTCAGGGCTACGTTATGTGAAAACTTGGCATTGCGCGGAGCTGATGAGTTTCGGTCTGATTTTTACCACAAAAGATGGTCTGGTATATTATTCGGGCGATACGAAGGAAATTAAGAATTTGCATTATCTTCTGAGTGAAGGGGTGCAGATCGCGCGGGCTTATATCGATGTGACTTCTGTGAGGAATTCGAACGGGGCGCATTTGTTTGTGGGGAATCTCGCGATGGCGGTGCCGGAGGATTTGAGAAAGCGGATTTATTGTATGCATTTCAACGATGAAAACTGCATCCAGATGGCGCTAGGTTATGGATTTTCTGTAGTGAAATGTGAAGCGTGAAGCTGGAAGGGAGCAGGAGGCTCCCTTTTTTTAGTTAGTGCGAGTACGGGAGAAAATCTCCCTCGGCCTCACGCCAAATAAAACAAAAAAATAATAATTATTAACTTGAGGAATAGTGCGAGTAAGACTACTACATAGTCTTTCTTATGCAGGCGATTCTAAAAAGAAAGAATATGAATATTTTTTCTTTTTAGAATCTGGCGTAAGTAACCTTACTTCGTAATCTTTCTCGGACAGGCAATCAAAAAAATAAAGAACGTAAACGTTCTTATTTTTTTGATTTGGTGCGAGTAATCCCGCTTCGCGGTCTTTCTCGGACGGGCGACCATAAAAATAAAGAGTATAAATACTCTTTCTTATTATGGTCTGGTGCGAGTGGAGGGAGAAAATCTCCCTCGGCCTCACCCCAAATAAAACAAAAATAAGAGAGCAAGCTCTCTATTTTTCTTTTCTTTGGTGCGAGTGGAGGGAGTCGGACCCTCGTCTCTTCCTTGGGAAGGAAATATAATAGCCGTTATACGACACTCGCGTAGTTTCATTTTATCATAATTTGAGAGCGATTTTGGAAATAATTTGAGGGGGATTTTGGAAAATTTCATAGTGGCTTCATAATTGAGATTTAAAATAAAAACATGGAGGAAAAATGATTAAAAATGCGGTAGCTTATGTTTTTCGAAAACGCACGCGTACGGCGTTGATATTTTTGATTTTAACTTTAATTCTGGCGGTGATTTATGCTGGTTTTTCGATAATGAAAACTAGTGAGAAAATGACGAACGCGATAAATAGCGCGAATGATTTTGGTGTGAAAATTAGATCATTAAAATCTGAGACTTTTAACGCGGAAAGTTTTGATTTGATTGATAGCAAACTTGGGACAGAGAAGATTTGTCAATATGAAGGGGTGGCAGAATTAAAAAACGGCAAGGTGGTGGCGGGTGAGCAAATGGTGATGCGAGAAGATTTACCGGGCTACTTAGGAAACGCGGTTATGCTTCAGGCGATAAGTGATGTAGGGAAAGATCCGTTATTTCGTAGCGAAGTATTTAAGTTGATTGAAGGGAAAAATATTGCGCGTGAGGAAATTGGAAAAGTTCTAGTGCATGAAGCCTTGGCGAAGAAGAACCAATGGAAGATTGGCGATAAGGTGAGTCTAAAAGTTTTAGGGGAAGAGAAAGGCTTAGAGTTTTTCATTCAAGGAATTTTTACCGGAAAAAAACAAGAAAAATACACCGGGATGTCTTCAGATTTTAGCGAGAATATGATGTTTACGGATTATGCGACGATGGTGCAAATTTTTGGAAAGAAAAAACTGGTGACAAGTCTAAAAATATTGGTATCTGATTCCGAAAAACTAGCGACGTTAAAGGCGGAAATGAATAAAAAAAGTGTTCAGTCGGAAGACTATGAAATTAGTGAAGAGAAAAATCAGTTCTCGGGAATGGTGGAGTCTCTGGATATGGTGAAACAGATGATTTTTATGATGATTATGGCGGTGATCGGGGCGGGAATAATTGTATTGTCCTTGGTGCTAATTCTTTGGGTGCGGGAAAGGATGTATGAAATTGGGATATTGCTGGCGATTGGGCGCAGTAAAATGAAAATTGTGGGGCAATTTATCTTGGAGTTGGTATTAGTTTCGCTGCCGGTAATGATTTTGGCGGCGATACTCGGAAAAATTTTTGTGGGATGGATTCTGGGTGCGGTTTTACAGAAAGAGAGCTTAGATAATTTAGATTTAAGTAGCTTTACGACTGGTGATGGGGGATTAGATATTTTTGCGATGAGCTACGGACTTTTGATTTTAATTATCGTTCTAGCAGTAATAGTGGCGTCGTGGATGATTTTAGTGAAAAAACCGAAAGAAATTTTAGCGAAAATAAGTTAGGAGGAAAAATGAGTGTGCTAAAAATTAAAAATGTTTCATATGCTTACGCGGGGAATCGGGAAAATGTTTTGGAGGGGGTGGACCAGAAATTTGAGCGAGGGAAATTCTATGCGATTATCGGAAAATCGGGGGCGGGAAAATCTACCTTGCTTTCACTGCTCGCGGGATTAGACGAACCGAAGAGTGGCGAAATTTTGTTTGAAGATGAGAAGATTGGTAAATACGGATATAGTTATCACCGCAAAAACCATATCGCTCTGGTTTTTCAGAACTATAATTTGATTGATTATTTAACGCCGCTAGAAAATATTAGATTAGTGAATCGGGAAGCGACAGATGAAATTCTGGTGAAGCTGGGGTTAGATAAGGACCAAATAAATCGAAATGTGATGAAACTTTCGGGTGGACAACAGCAGCGGGTGGCGATCGCTAGGGCGTTAGTTTCGGAGGCACCGATTATTTTGGCGGATGAGCCGACAGGGAATTTGGATGAAAACACGGCGGAAGAAATTATTGAAGTTTTGAAAAAACTGGCAAAGGAACGCAATAAATGTGTGATTGTGGTGACGCATAGTAAAAGGGTGGCGGATTCGGCAGATGTGGTCTTGGAATTAAAGGGAAGGAAATTGAAATGATAAAAAATGCATTTTTATATGTGACGCGCAAAAAGTTAAAAAGTTTGGTGATTTTTTCTGTGGTGCTAATAATGGCGGCACTGGGAATGATTAGTTTGGCGATTCAGGATGCGACAAGTAAGGCGGCGAGTGAGGCTTTTTCGGGAGTAACTAATAGTTTTTCAATGGAAATTAATCGCCAGGTAAATCAGGGCACACCGAGGGGTGGGGGTAATGTGAAGAGAACTGATATTAAAAAAATTTCTGAGTCATCGGAAATTGAATATACGGTGAAAAGAATTAATAGCGTGGCGGATTTGGTAGATAAGGATATTGTCGAGACGCCAGAAACTTTGCGCGGAAGGTCGGCGGAACGCGCGAAGAATTTTAAGCGCGCAGTGATGCTAACTGGCGTGAATGATTCGGCGAGAGAAACTAAATTTGTGTCTGGGGCATATAAACTGGTTTCGGGTGAGCATTTAAAAAATGATGATAAAAATCAAATTTTGATGCACGAAGATTTGGCAAAGAAAAATAATTTGAAAGTGGGGGATAAGGTAAAAATTAAATCAAATTTATTTGATGCGGATAACGAAAAAGTGGCAAATGAAACCGTAGAGGTGGTAATCAAGGGCTTGTTTGCAGGGAAAAATACGGGGGGAGTGACGGCGGCTCAGGAGCTGTATGAAAATACTTTAGTGACGGACGTTTCGACGGCGGCAAAAGTTTATGGCAATGACGAGGATACGGCGGTTTATCAAGATGCAACATTTTTTGTGAAGGGCGAGAAGAATCTTGACCAAGTGATGGCTGCGGTGAAGAAATTGGATGTGAATTGGCGCGAGTATAATTTGATAAAAAGTGCCTCAAACTATCCAGCTTTGGAACAATCAATTTCGGGAATGTATGGAGTGGCCAACCAAATGTTTTTCGGTTCACTAATTTTTGCGGGAATAATAGTGGCTCTAGTTCTACTACTTTGGATGAATGCGAGAAAAAAAGAAATCGCAATTTTACTGGCGATAGGTTTGGAAAAAGGACAGATTTTCGGACAGTTCGTGATAGAGCTTTTAATGGTAAGCCTACCGGCGTTCGTGGGGGCTTATGTCTTGGCAGGAAAATTTGCGAAAATAATGGGGAATGACATTTTAAAAAATGTAACAACTGGGGTGACAAAACAAATGGCGAAACAGGCTGGGGCGACGCAGTTGGGTGGGGGTGCAGAAATGGAAGGTTTTACTAAAACGCTTTCGGCAATTGATGTACAGATGACGACTAATGCAGTGATGATAACGGTGATTTTCATGTTGGCAATCATACTGGTTTCACTTGGGATAATAAGTTATCGAAATTTAAAAAAGAATCCAAAGGAACTTTTGACAGAGCTTTAAATTTGGTATATTTAGATTAATGAAAATATTGATCGTAGAGGATGACCGAATGATTCGGGAAGGGGTGGTAGAATTTTTGCGGGAATTTAAATACGAGATGGTCGAGGCAGGGGACGGGGCAGAGGCACTGAAGAAGTTTAACCATGAAATTAATTTGGTGATTTTAGATATTAAATTGCCATCGATGAGTGGATTAGAAGTTTTAAGAAAAATCCGTGAAAAAAGTCGGGTACCGGTTTTGATGATGACGGCATTTTCGGACGAAGAGTCGCAGATTATGGCCTTTTCAAATTTGGCGGATGGTTTTATGGAAAAACCGTTTTCGTTACCGGTTTTAAAAGCGCGAGTGGAAGCACTACTGAAGAAGACTTTGGGCGAGGACCTAAGAGAATTTAGTTATCAAGAGACGAAGATCGATTTTGTGAGTTTTCGAGCTGAACTAGCAGGGCAAGCCGTGGAAGTAAAACCAAAAGAGCTGGAGATTTTAAAATATTTGTTTTTGAATGAGGGGCGAGTTTTAACCAGAGAGCAAATTATTGAAAATGTCTGGAAGGAAAGTGAAGAAATTCCGTTTGATCGCGTGATCGATGTTTATATTAAAGAGCTAAGAAAAAAATTAAAACTGGATTGTATTTATACGGTGCGCGGGGTGGGGTATAAATTGGAGCGAGAATGAGAAGGATTTTTTGGAAGGGATTTTTCAGGGTCTTGATATTACTGCTTGGGGTAGTGACAATCATTCATGGTGGGATATTTTTCGCGCTGCCGAAATCTTATTTGGAAGAAAAAACAAAGGAAATTAGGCAGACAGCTGCGGATGTAACGAAAAATTTAGCCGGCAAAAATCGTGAGTACGTGGAGCAGGCTTTGGATTTTTATTCTAGGAGTGGTGAGATTAAAGCTTATCTGAAATCGCAAAATGCAGAGAATGAGATGAAAGTTTCGGAGCTACTATCCGTGGATCGGACGAGTGAAAATAATTCGGTGATTATTGAAGAAAAAAGCGTGAAGCTTAAAAACGAAGAAGAGGCTTTGGTGCAGTTCGTTTCGACGGCAAATTTAGAAAAGGATGCGATCGATTTGAGCTTGAAGTTTTTGCCGGTTACATTACTGGGGTCGGTTGTGCTATCGCTGGTGGCGGCGGGGTTTTATGCGAGGCAGGAAACTTTAAGAATGAAGCAAGTGAATTTTGAATTTTTGCGTGGAGCTTCACATGAATTAAAAACGCCACTGACCAGTCTGAAGATTGTTTTGGAAAATATGCAATTTAAAGTCGGGAAATATAAGGACCGGGATTTTTATTTGGAAAAATGTGGAGAAATGGTGGATGAACTTGACGCGGGAATTCGAGAATTACTTTTGATGTCTAAAATGGATAGTTTCGAAAAATCTGAATGGATAAAAATCTCAGAGGTAGTCGAGGAGTCCTTGAGGCGAAATCAGATTATGATTGCGGAGAAAAATCTGCACGTGCGAATTGAGGTGGGAGAGCAAAAAATTTGGTTGAATCGAATGGCTTTATCGATGGTGTTAGCGAATTTAATCGGTAATGCAGTGAAGTATGCGGAGGAGGGTGGTAAGATTTCGGTGCAGATGCGAGATGAAGAATTAGAAATTAAAAATTCGTATAGAGCGAGCATTAATGAACAGAGTGGAAGTGGTTTGGGGCTTTACATTGTCAAAAATTTATTGAAACGATATGGTTTGAAATATGAAATTTGTAACCAGAAAAAGAGTTTTAGTTTCAAAATCGATTTTGGAACTTTAAAAAAGAAAAAATGTAAGCTAAACACACATATGAGAAATTCTTAACAAAATAATCCCCTAAGCGGTATAGTTGAAGTTGAAGACTATCAACTAATACTAGCAAAGGGGATATTTTGAGTATAACACAAGAAATGCGCTATCGTATGAGTACGATTAATCATGCGAAGAGATTTGGGGTGCAACGTGCCGCAGCAGACTGCCATACTTCTCCAGCAAGCATCTATCGTTGGATAAAAATGTACGAAAAAGGCGAAAGAAAAATAGAGGCTCTAGGTAAGAAATCGCGAAAGCCAAAAAGTAGTCCCAACGCGCATACCGCCGAAGAGATAAAACTGATAAAAGATATGAGGCGACGTAATTCAAATATTGGTTTACAGGATCTTTGGCTTAAATTGCAAAAAAGAGGATACAAACGCACTATGCAAGGCTTAGCGAAGGCTTTGAGGCGTCTTAAGTTACCAACAGATCCTAAGTCTAGACCATCCCCCACTTGTAAAATAAATAAACCTTACGAACAAATGGATTATCCGGGGCAACGTGTTCAAATTGATGTAAAATATGTCCCCAAAGAATGTCTATCGCTACAGTATATAGAAAAATATGCTAGCACTGAACTATACCAATACACGGCCATAGATGAGTATTCTAGGTACCGCATATTGTGTGGTTACCGTGAGCATAATACTTACTCATCAAGTTTATTCTTATGCCAGGTGATGTCTGCCTTCAGGGCACTTGGAATAGAGGTAGAGTGCGTACAGACCGATAATGGAATGGAGTTTACAAAAAGTTTTATTGCCAACAACAAAAATAACCATAGCATGTTCGAGATAACGGCAAGGCGTCTAGGAGTGAAGCTAAAACGCATCAAACCACATACCCCTAAGCACAATGGGAAAGTTGAACGAAGCCATCGTGAAGATCAAAAATTATTCTATTCTGAAATAGTTAGATTAGGCCGTTTGATAGTGAATGAGGATGATTTCAAAAGACGGCTTAAACGACATCAGAACAGAGGTAATGACCGGCCAATGCGACCACTGGGCTACCTATCCCCAAAGCAATACCTTAAACAATACTTTTCCGCAAAGAGAAAAGAAGCAAAAGAGAAATAAGGAGGAGGAATTCCTTGCTTGTGAAGGAGCCAGACTTCCTCCTCCTTTTCTCATATGTCCGTTTATCCTACAATTTTGGAACTTTAAAAAAGAAAAAACTCTTGCGTAAAGAGGAGTTTATTGGTATAATATGGGGTAGTGGATTCGTAGCTCAGTTGGTTAGAGCGCTGCCCTGTCACGGCAGAGGTCGCGAGTTCGAGTCTCGTCGGATCCGCCAGAATAAAGCCCTTAGGGCTATTTTTTGTGGTTTAGAGAATTTTTTCGACAATGAACTGAGTGGCGAGAGGTTTTAGTTCGCTGAGAGTTTTTTCGTCGTCGATAGTGTAGCAAAGGACTGGATGATTGTTCTTGAATTTTTGGATGGCAGGGCGGTTTAACATAGTTTGATTGACGCTGAGAAAATCTGGTTTGACGAGGCGCCAAATTAGAGGGTTATTAACAAAGAAATCATATTTTTTAGCAAGATCAGAATCATCAGAAAGAAGCAGCCCGACCGGGATTTTAGGATGATGCTTTTTAATCCAGTAGACGATGCGCGGGTCGAAACTTTGGAGATAAATTTTCGGGTCACGATAACTTTTGAGATATTTTTCGAGCGCAGTGAGGACGGTTTTACCGAAGAGGGAAATGTTAGAATGCTCGGTGGTTTTTAGCTCGATTAAGATAGGAACCTTGGCGTGAATTAAATCTAATACCTCGGAAAGTTCGGGGATGGTTTGATTAGTGGAAACACCATCGGAATTAATCAGTGGAAGTTTTTTAAGAGTATAAAGACCGGTATCTTCAAGATTGTAAGATTTTTTAGTCATCCGCAGGGTATCGTGGTCATGAAAAACTGCGAGCTGGTGGTCTTTGGTAAGATGGACATCCAGTTCGATGGCATAATTCGCGAGCAGTGCACGCTTGAATGCGGAAAGAGAATTTTCGGGAAAATTCTTGGCGCCTTGATAAGTCCCGTGCATGCCGCGATGAGCGATGAGGTCCGAGATGAGGCTCTTCATAACCTCATTATACATTAAAGAAAAAATAATGTATAATGTCTCTATGCCATTGTAGCTCAGTCGGTAGAGCAGCTCATTCGTAACGAGCAGGTCACAGGTTCGATCCCTGCCAATGGCTCCATTTTTTACTGGTGCGAGCCAGTTTTTTATTGATAAAGAATTTGAATATGCCGATTTATTTAAATCTGTGAAAGAAATTCAATGGCAGAATTGGCGGCAATGGCACCGTCAGAAGAGGCAGTGATGAGTTGGCGGAAATTTTTGGAACGACAGTCGCCGGCGGCAAAGAGCCCAGCGAGATTGGTGGCACATGAATCATCAGTGATAATGAAACCAGATTGATCGAAAAGTAGGAGGCTTTTGAGATTGCTATTTTGGAAAATTTCAGTGAGAGAAGAGAGGCGACCGATTTCGACGAAGAGGCTGGAAACGGGAAGGACTTGTTGATTTTTTAAGATGAGGGAATCGAGATGATGATCTTCGTTGGCATGGCAGGCGAGAATTTCTTGATTATAGAGAATTTCGATATTTGCAGAATTTTGAATTTGGGAAACTAGGGCTTTTTCGGCAGTAAATTGATTGCGACGATGAATGAGAAAAACTTTTTGTGCTATATGGGAAAGATAAGAGGCGGCGAGAAGGGCGGAATTGCCACCACCGACGACAGCGACGGTTTGATTCTGATAAAAGGCGCCGTCACAAGTGGCGCAATAAGAAATGCCGTGGCCGATAAGTTCAGATTCATTGATGAGATTGAGGCGACGTGGGGTGGTGCCGGTAGAGAGAATCACGGATTTGGCGGTGTAGGTTTGATCGCCGGTCAAAGTGAAATGTGTGGTGGTTTTTTCAAGATGTTTAATCTTGTCGTAGGTGAGGGAAAGACTGAGGGATTTTAACTGTTGATAAATATGTTCGGAAAGTTCAGGGCCACTGACTTTGGCAAAACCAGGATAATTTTCGACGATGGGAGCTTCGAGGATTTGTCCGCCGTAGCCGGCATTTTCGAGTAGGAGGACTTTTTGATGGTTGCGCAAAAGATAAAGTGCGGCAGTCATGCCAGCGATACCGGCGCCAATGATGGCGACGTCATAAAGTGAGGTGGAGTTTTCGTTCATAAATATATTATAGCGTAAGCAGGAAAGAATGTTGCATACCTTTTTTCGGACCGCTCAAGAGGGGAGAACGTCGCATACCTCGTTCCGGAGACACTCTAGGCCGCGAATCCGCGTCCCAAGGGGCGAGCGGCCAAGCTTATGCTCCGTCAGAGGTAAGCGGCATTCTCTTTTTTGAAAGACAAGTAAAGGTAAGACAATATTTGGCGTTATTGGTTATTATGTTTATGGTAAAATAAAGCTATATGCAAGGCCAAAAATCACAACCACATAACCTCGCGGGGGGGGGGTGGTTTAGACGAGAATTAAGGTTTCTCGGATTATTTTTAGGTCTAATATCTTTTTCTAATCTAGTTCTTGGCAATAATACTTCTGCTCTTTTCGTTCCGATCTTATCGGCTTCGGTGGATAATTCTGCGATATTCGTGAATGGGAGCCAGGTGATTAATTCTGTGAATGGTACTACGGAACTACCACTAATGGTGACAGTGAATACGAATAATAAAACTGGCTACACGGCGGCACTCAGCGCTGAAACAGAAAATACCGCACTAACTAATACTAGCTCTGTTACGGGTACAAAAATAAACTCGGTAAGTACTAACTCGACATTAGATAATTTACCAGATAATACTTGGGGTTATAAGTTTGGTAGCACCACGAATTATGCGCCGATTCCAGCTTTATCTACGCCAGCGCAAATTATCCAGACGACAGGGAAGACCAATGGAAATGAGTCAAATCAGCTGAGTATCGGTATGAAGCTGTCTGAAAATCTTGAAAGTGGAAACTACACGAATAAATTAGTAATTTCTATCATTTCGAATCCGTATGAAAGAAGAGCAGTGATGACGACCGGGAAGGATTTTAATCGAAAAGTGGATTCGATTGTTGCGAGCCTAAGCAATGATGACGGTTGGGGAAATAAGGAGAGCGTGAATTATATCTATAGAAATACCCTACTGTTTAATCCTTTCCCGGCTGAAGCGATAAATGTTGAGGATGATGCTTCTTCGGATTATCCAATTAAAATTTGGTATGATGCGGCGAGTAGGATTCTATTTTATTGGACTGAAGCAGATAAGATCTTTTTGAATAAAGATAGTAGATATATGTTTAGAGGTTTTACGGAGGCTAATTATATTAATACTTCAATATTTGATACATCAGAAGTAGAAGATATGGCGTACTTTTTCTATAAGATGAATAATTTACAGTCATTAGATTTATCTAAATTTAATACGGAAAAAGTGACCGATATGACGGGAATGTTTGCTTATGTAAATAGTCTAAAAAAGTTAGATCTTACTAATTTTGATACTTCAAAAGTGACAAATATGAGTGCGATGTTTCATAGTATGGCGGAGCTAAATGAGCTGAATATTGCATCTTTTAATACAGAAAAGGTGACAAATATGAACGGGATGTTTTATGGCGTGAATAAATTAGCGACACTTAATCTTTCGAATTTTAACACGAGTAATGTGGAGAATATGAGTTTCATGTTTCATGGCATGGGCAGTTTAGAAAACCTAAATCTTTCCAGTTTTAATACTAGAAAGGTGAAAGATATGTCCAATATGTTTAATGCCGCTACAAAATTAAAGACATTGGATCTTACATCTTTTAACACGGTAAATGTAAAAAGTATGTATGGAATGTTTTACAATATGAGTGATCTTGAAACACTATTAATTCCTAATTTTAATACGGAAAATGTAACCAATATGAATAGGATGTTCTATGGTGTTATGAAAATAAATAGCCTTGATTTGTCTAATTTTAATACTAGTAAAGTTACCGATATGGACAGTATGTTTGCATATATGCCAGGCTTGACTAATATTAATCTATCGTCATTTAACACAGAAAACGTTGAAGATATGAGTGATATGTTCAGGGATTCGAATAATTTAGTGACGATTGATTTATCGTCGTTTAATACTAAAAAAGTGAAAGATATGAGCTATATGTTTTCTGTAAGTAATTCACCTCAAAGATTGGAAACCATTTACGTGAGTGATAATTTTGTTGTAGACAATGTCACTAATTGGAATTACGTTTTTGCGGGTCAAGTAACATTACGTGGTGGCAATGGATCGTATCTTAATAATCCGTCTGCTGCGGATAAAACTTGGCTGCGTATCGATGACTCATCCAATGGTCGTTCAGGCTACTTTACTCGAAAGCCATAATTTTGAATATGTTTATGTTAAAATAAAAATATATGCAAGGCCAAAAATCACATATAGTAAACCCCCACGGGGGGGGGGTGGTTTAAACCGGAATTAAAGATTTTCGGACTATTTTTGGTTTTAATTTCTTTTTCTAATTTAGTTTTTAGTCATAACTCTTTTGCTTTATATACTCCGACGCTTTCGGCTTCCGTTGATCATGCGAATCTGCAAGTGAACGGAAATCAAGTGATAAATTCGACGGACAAAACTACAGAAATACCGTTTAATTTCACCGTAAATACCAATAATCGTACCGGCTATACCGTGACATTAAGTTCTGAAACAGACAATACCGCACTGATCAATGCAACTTCTACTGCTGGTGTGAAAATCGATTCAATCAATGGAAACTTGACGCTGAATAATCTACCAAATAACACTTGGGGCTATAAGTTCGGGGCGTCTTCAAATTATGCGCCGATTCCAGCTTTATCTACCCCAGCACAAATTCTCCAAACTGCAGGGAAGACTAACGGCAATGAATCGAACCAGCTAAGTATTGGTATGAAGTTAGCGGATAATCTGGAATCAGGGAATTATACAAACAAACTAATTCTTTCTTTTGTTTCGAATCCATATCAAATGCGAGCCATGATGACGAATGGTCCAGACTTTAATACGAGAGTAGGGAAGTTGGATGTATACACAGGTTTTGCTTCGTGGGATAGTAGTGTCGCGATGATGACTAATATTCAGTATATAAAAAAGTCAGTGACAAGACCAAGTGTGTCACAGGTGGTTATAAACATAGAGGATTCAGATTCAGATTATGAAATCTTAGCTTGGTTCGATGCAGGTTCTGGAACGGTATATTATTATTCTGACGCGGAGAAAATTGAATTAAATAAAGATAGTAGTTTTACGTTGAATAACTTTAGTGCCCTACGAGAAATAGATATGCAAAATTTTGACGGTAAAAATATAGAAAATTTGCGTGATTTTTTCGCAAATTGTTCAAACTTAACATCGGTAAATTTTGCTGGATTTAATACCTCAAAAGTAACTAATATGACAAGCGTGTTTCACGGAAATGCTGCGTTAAAAAAATTAGATTTGTCGAGTTTTGATACCTCGAATGTAGTCTATATGAATGATATGTTTTCTGGAATGCGAGAGCTTGTGAATTTAAATTTGTCGAGTTTTAATACTAGTAAAGTCGAGATTATGGTTAACATGTTTTATGACGTACAAAAAATCAAAAATCTTAATGTGTCGAATTTTAATACGAGTAACGTAAGGAAGACGCGAAATATGTTCGCTAGGATGCATGAACTTGAGTCGTTAGATATATCAAATTTTGATACCTCAAAGGTGGAAGATATGGCGATGATGTTTGCTGAGACACATAAGCTAAAAACACTAAATCTTGGACATATGAATACTAGTCGGGTGACGACGATGGAGAAAATGTTTAATAATATGTGGGCACTAGAGAGTTTGGATGTTTCGAGCTTTGATACTTCTAATGTAACAATTATGAAAGATATGTTTGGTGGAGTGGCGAAAGTGACGACACTAAACTTGGATAATTTTAATACCTCAAAAGTGACGGACATGTCGAACATGTTTAATTCGATGTTGATAATAGAAAATTTGAGTTTGCCAAGTTTCGATACGCGCAACGTGATAACGATGAATGGGATGTTTGGTGGCATGGAGGGTCTGAAGAATCTGAATATTTCGAGTTTTGATACGAGTAAAGTACGGGATTTTCGATATATGTTTGGGCTAGGTAGGGCGGATATCTATGGACATGATCAGGTGGACCATTTGGAGCATATTTATGCCTCGAAAAAGTTTGTGATTTCGGCAATGGAAACGGGTGGCAGTGAAGGAATTTTTTACCGTAGGCCGAGTTTGACGGTGGGCGCGGGCTGTACTTATGTTTCAGGAACAGGGAATCCATTCTGTATCGGTTCGACTTGGGTAGTAACGCAATAGTTTTTATGTTGTATAGACTTAATTTTTCATTCCGGATATGCTAAGATAAATTCATATGGGAATGGGAAAAAGTGCGATTTTTGATATTTATAAAAAGAATATGAGAAATTTTGCTGGTTTTCTTGCATTTCTTTTCTTGGTGAATTTGGGATTTATGGTTTTGAGTGGGAAAAGAGTGTCGGCTGCATTTGTGCCGACACTTTCTGCTTCTGTGGATAGAAATGAAGCCACTGTTAGTGGAAGCAGTATGTTGAATTATACTAATGGCACGAGAAGTTTTGATTTTAGATTTCAAGTAACACGTAATTTAAAAAGTGGCTATGTGGCGACCTTAAGTACCGAGACTGATGAAACGGCGCTTGTGAACGAATCGACTGGCGGTACGACTAAAATTAATTCAATTGACCACGCAGAAAATTTAAATAATTTTACGGAAAATAGTTGGGGGTACAAGATTAGAGATGAGGCTAATTTTAGTTCAATCCCGGGAGTTTCAGCGCCAAAAACACTGATTTCTACTTCAAATTATGGATGGAGTAATGAAGAGAAAAATATCCAGGTTGGGATAAAGATTAGTAATAATTTAGACAGTGGAAAATATACAAATAAATTGATTTTTTCAGTGGTACCAAATTCATACGAGCCAAAAGCCATAATGGCAAAAGGCAGTGATTTTAACGATAAGTTGGCAGACCTAGATAGTAATCAACAACATTATGGTAGCTATCGCTATAAGGATTTTGCGCACCATATCAAACGTAGTGAAACTGCACCAGGGGAATCAATACAGGCTAAAGATATTTCAGCGAATGATTCGGATTTTCCAATTTTGGCTTGGTATAGTTCTACGGATCAAACAGTTTATTTTTATTCTACAGAGCAGAAGATATTCCTAAATAAAGATTGTAGCGATATGTTTACAAGATTTAAAAATCTGACAGATATTGATTTCGTGAAGGGATTAGATATGTCTGAGGTGACGGATATGCACTATATGTTTTATGACATGGCAAATATAGAGAGCCTAGATTTATCATTTTTTGATACTAAGAATGTAGTAGATATGAATAATATGTTCGCTAACTCTAGTAAGTTAAGTTCGATTAATTTTACTGGATTTGATACTAGTAATGTGACGAATATGAGTAGAATGTTTTATGGTTTATCAAAGATGACTAATATGGATGTCTCAATGTTTGATACTAGTAGTGTGAAGGATATGAGTAGTATGTTTTCGTACGTGAGTACACTTACAAGTCTAAATATTTCTAATTTTAACACTAGTAGTGTGACGAATATGGACAGTATGTTTAGCGATATGGGAGGATTGAGCTCACTTGATTTAACTAATTTTGATACCTCGAAAGTAACAAATATGAGAAACATGTTTTCTAGTATGTCTAAACTTAATGATTTAGATATATCAAATTTCGATACCAGTAAAGTAACTGACATGTCACAGATGTTTTTTGGCGTTTCAAAATTAAGTTCTTTGAATCTTTCAAATTTTAATACTTCAAATGTGACTAATATGCGATATATGTTTAATCTTATGGAAAGCCTTGTGAATTTTAATATAAGTTCTTTTGATACACAAAATGTAGAGAATATGTCTAGTATGTTTTCATCTATGAGAAAAATTACAGATTTAGATCTTTCACATTTTAATACTGCAAAGGTAAAAGAAATGGGCTCGATGTTTTCTGGTATGTATGAACTTACGAATTTAAATATTTCGAGCTTTAATACTGGTAATGTTACGGACATGAGTAGTATGTTTTCAAGTTGTAGAAAAATCACAAAGTTAAAACTTACACATTTTGATACTTCAAAGGTAAACAATATGTATGGTATGTTTCAAGACATGTCTGCTTTGACGGAACTTGATATTTCGAGATTTAATACTGAGAATGTCGTGTCTATGTCTAGTATGTTTAGAGATGCGTCTAATTTGGCGACAATTAATTTAACGAATTTCAAGACTAATAATGTCACTAATATGAGTAGCATGTTTTATAATTTAGATAAGATTATTGGTTTAGATTTAACTAGTTTCGATACTTCAAAGGTGAGAGATATGAGTTACATGTTTAGTGGTATGTCTAAGATCCAGGATTTAAAAATTTCATCCTTTAATACCAGTGAGGTAACAAGGATGAATAATATGTTTCAATATGCTTACAAATTGACGACCTTAGATTTGTCTAATTTTAGCACTTCAAAAGTAACGGATATGGGCAATATGTTTTACGCAATGTCTGAGCTTACTGATTTAAATATTAGCTCTTTTGATACTGGTAACGTAACTAATATGGTACAAATGTTTAGTAGTTTAAGAAAAATAGTTAGCTTGGATCTTTCGCATTTTAATACAAAAAAAGTCACTAATATGGCAGCTATGTTTGATACTATGTATGAACTAAAAAATTTAAATATCTCATCATTTAATACGAGTAATGTTATTTATATGGGTAGTATGTTTAGGGGTACTTATAATTTGACGGAATTGGATTTATCATCATTTGATACTAGCAATGTTAAGACGGTAGATTCTATGTTTTATATTAATTCTTCTGATGTTGATAAAGATAAATTGGAGAAAATATATGTAAGTAGTGATTTTAATACGACTAAAATTACTAACTATGGTAATGTTTTTGGAAACCGTAAGAAACTTCGCGGTGGCAACGGTTCATTCTTGGCGGATCCGAGTACGGCAGATCTTTCTTGGCTCAGAGTGGATCGTCCGGGAGTGCAAGGGTACTTTACACGTAAGCCGTAGGGAGGAATGTCGCATGGAAGAGAACGCCGCATACCCCGTTCCGGAGACGCTCTAGGCCGCTCGGCCAAGCTTAAGCTCCGTCAGAGGCAAGACGGCATTCTCTTTATAAAATCAGAAAAAGATAAGGCGATATACTTTTTACGTTTATGTTAAAATATATACATATGCAAGGCCAAGAATCACATTTGTCCCACCCTCGCGGGGGGGGGTGGTTTAAACGGGAATTAAAACTTCTCGTAGTATTTTTGGCTTTTATTTCTTTTTTGAATTTAATTTTTAGTCATAATTCTTTTGCTTTATATACTCCGACGCTTTCGGCTTCGGTAGATCAAGCGAATCTGCAAGTGAACGGAAATCAAGTAATAAATTCTATAGATAAAACCACAGAAATTCCGTTCAATTTTACGGTAAATACGAATAACCGGACTGGTTACACAGCGACATTAAGCTCCGAAACAGAAAATACAGCACTAATTAATACTGGGTCTGCGGTCGGGACGAAAATCGATTCCATAAATACGAACTTGACACTAAACAATTTGCCGAGTAATACTTGGGGTTTTAAATTTGGTACATCCACGAATTTTGCACCGATTCCAGCTTTATCTACGCCAGCACAAATTATTCAAACCGCAGGGAAGACCAATGGAAATGAATCAAACCAGCTGAGCATTGGCATGAAATTAGCAGATAATCTTGAATCTGGAAGTTATCAGAATAAATTAATTCTATCTTTTGTTTCGAACCCATACCCCATGCATGCATTAATGACGACAGGTATTGATTTTAATACAAAGCTAAAATCTTTCGAGGTAGGTGGCAATAAAATTGAACGAATTGCACGTAGTACTACAGAGCCTAGACCTGGTGTAAACACGGTGAATCTTGAGGATGAGGTTAATTCGGATTACGAAATTAAGGATTGGTATGATGCGGCGACGAAGACGGTATATTATTACACCGATGCAGAAAAAATTATTTTAAATATTGACAGCAATGCAATGTTTCATAGCTTAGTGAATTTAACTTCTTTAGATGTTTCGAGTTTTGATACATCTAGGGTGAGGGGAATGGGAAATATGTTTTTTGGTGACGAGAAGCTAACCTCACTTGATTTATCGAATTTTGATACACAGAGTTTGACGAATATGGACAAGATGTTTTATGGGGTGTCGAATCTCACGAGTTTGAATATTGGTTCTTTCAATACTTCGAAAGTGACGAATATGGATTCGCTATTTTATGGTATGGTGAATATCGAGAATATTAATGTGTCGAATTTTGATACGCGTAGTGTGACGACTATGAATCATATGTTTTCGAGTATGCATAAATTGAAACAGCTGCAGCTACCTGCGACCTTTAATACTTCAAGTGTAACCGATATGGGGTATATGTTCTATAATTCGAAAAGCTTAACGAGTTTAGATGTATCGATGTTTAATACGGAAAAGGTGACAAATATGCGTGAAATGTTTGGTTATTTGGAATCGGTGACGAGTATTAAATTCGGCAGTAGTTTTAATACGAAGAATGTAACGGATATGTATGGTATGTTTGGGACGCTTTGTAACATGCGGGAATTGGATCTTTCGGGAGCGGTATTCGATACGGCGAAAGTGAATGATTTTGATGCAATGTTTTCGGTATTTGGCTGTACTTCGGGTTCTGGGGTGCTAGAAAAGATTTATGTGAATAACGATTTTGATTTGACTAGTGCGAAGACCTATAAGGTAAGTAATCCTACATCGAATTTGGATATTTTTCATAAACAACCATTACTGCGCGGCGCCATGGGATCGTATTGGACTAATCCAGGCGATGCGAATTTTGATGGACTACGAATTGATCGTGCCGGGGTGAAGGGTTACTTTACGCGAAAACCGTAGGGGTGTGAGTTTTATTCCGTTCTAACCTGTGGTAAGATAAAAGTAATGGTGCAGTTAGGTGTAAAAACAAACAAAGGACGGGGGATTTTTGAATTTTTCTTTGCGAAAAATCAGCCAGAAGTGGATAGGGAATGGGTGGCGGAAAATCAGCTGAAAATGGCACGAATTTTTATAGCGGGACTTGAGAAATATAATTTAGAAAGTAGCGAGGAGGCGGAGCGGGTGCTTTTGCCAGAACAATTTCAGTTGGTAGCGGGCTATCATATCGATGAGGATACCAAGACGCGGGAATTTTACGATGAGAATGAGGAGCTAGCGACCCGTACGGTGACGGAGGCGATTTACACAAATTTGCTAGTGGGGTTTAGTCCGGAGATTCAGTGCTTGGTGTTGATGAAAGTAGATGCGGATCTGACGCGATTTGGTGAAGTGTTTGTGTTTTATCCGAAAGATTTTGCGAAGAAAAAATATCGCAGATTTATCGAGCGTTTCGAGATTTATGATCAGACAGAGAAATGGTATGAGCGGATTTTGATGCGACTTTCGGCGAAGCATCGCACGACTTTTTATGTGCCGAGTGAAAGTTTGGGGACTTTGACGGATGTGGAGGGAAATCCGGTGCTGATTTATATGAGTCAGGTGAAAATGCGAGAACGATTTATAGAATTTTTTAATAACTGGGAGCAAAAATGAGCGAAAAAAGTGAGGTGAAAATTTTAGCGGTAGTGGGGATGAGCGGATCGGGTAAATCGGTGGTGGTGGATTTTTTGACCAAAAAAGGCGTGCCAAAAGTTTATTTCGGGGGGATGATTTATAAGGAAATGGAACGCCGAGGAATTCAACGCACGGCGGACGGATCGAGTGAACGACAATTTCGAGAGATGATTCGTGAAACCGAGGGGAAAGATTGGGTGGTGCGTCAGGTGATGGGGGAGATTGATAATTTGATTGCTTCGGGGCAGAAGCGAATTGTGCTGGATGGTCTTTATTCTTGGACGGAATATAAGGAATTGAAGAGTAAATATCCGGGACTTTTGACGGTGGTGGCAATCGTGGTACCGAAGGCACTGAGACATTTTCGAGTGGGGAAGCGCGAAGAGCGACCGTTTACTTTGAAAGAAATCCAGGAACGAGATTATACAGAGGTGGAAAATATCGAAAAAGGTGGGCCGATCGCGATGGCGGATTATTATATTTTAAATGACGGCAGTGTGGCAGAAATGAATGAGAAAATGGCAGAAATTTTAACTAGGATGGAATTTTAATGAAAAAATTAGTAATCATTGATGGAAAAAGCGTTTTTTATCGTGGTTACTATGCGATGGGGAATTTGGCGACCTCGAAAGGGGAGCCTACTTCGGGGGTGTATGGCTTTGCGGTAATCGCGATGGAAATCGTGCGTAATATTCAGCCAGACCAGGTGGTGGTGGCGTGGGATAAGGCACACACTTCGACAGCAAAGCGCCTCGCAATTTTTAAGGATTATAAGGCGGGGCGAGTAAGGCCACCAGAAGATTTTTATGCACAGATTCCTTTGCTTCGAGAGCTAATTTCGGCGCTTTCATGGGGTTTTATGGAGGTGGATGAATATGAGGCGGATGATATTATCGGTACTTTAGCGCGCCAAGCGGATGAGGCGGGGGATTATATGACTTATATTGTATCTTCGGACCTCGATATGCTGCAAATCGTAGATGAAAACACCAAGATGTATCGAATTCTGCGGGGATTTTCGGATCTCGAGGAGATGGATATTCCGGCGATTGAAGAAAAATATGGGATTTTGAAGTCACAATTTTTGGATTTGAAGGCGCTGAAGGGGGATAATTCAGATAATATTCCAGGCGTACCAGGGATTGGTGAGAAAACTGCAGTGAAATTATTAAATGAATATGGTAGCTTGGAGGGGATTTATGCGCATATTGAGGAAATTTCGGGGGCGACACAGAAGAAATTGATTGCTGGACGCGAATCAGCTGAGATGTCTCTTAAGCTTGCGAAAATTATGACCGACGCGCCGGTGAAGCTTTTAGATGTTCCGGCTTTGAAATTAGATTTTTCGCGCATATCGGAGGTATTTAAGCGTTTAGAGTTTAATAATTTGCTGAAAAAACTAAAAATCGAAAATGGGCTTTCAGATAAGGATGCTGAGACG
>CAUUCN010000002.1:0-43320 GCA_963543945.1 uncultured Candidatus Saccharibacteria bacterium | reverse complement strand
AATCTTTCGGAAGTGTTACCAATTTTCGAAAAAGTGAGCAGTCTGATTTTTAAGAATGTTAAAATATTGCCAAAACCTGAGAAGCCGAGCGAGTCGGAAGGTGAATCAGAAAATTCAGCTCAAAATCAGAAACAAGATAAATAATAAATGGTAAAATAGGAACTATGAATAAGACATCAAACAAGACTGCAAAGACTGCAAAATCTACCAAGGATACTAATTCTATGAAAAAATCTGCTACCACCAAGGATGCTTCTGCAAACACCAAGAATACCAAGTCTGATCACAAGGTCATCTCTGATTATAATGGCTATAATTATAAGAAAGTTTTCTGGGAAGATTCTGGGCGTGAGTATGAGGATCTTGCCGACCGCACTGCGATTCGTCGTTTGCTACCGAAAAATATGGATAATTTTGTCGATATTTGTGGTGGATACGGTCGTTTAGCTAATGAATATTTGCCACGTGCCAAGCGTGCTACTTTGTTTGATTATTCCAAGCTCAACCTCGAGCAGGCCAGGGAAGAATTTGGTGACAAACTTCATACTGTTCAAGGTGATATCTACAAGACTCCATTTTCCGATGGTGAATTTTCCGCTCTACTCATGGTCCGTGCTACCCATCACTTCGAAAATCTCGAACAGGTCCTTCGTGAACTTAACCGCATTCTCGAACCAGGTGGTGTGGCAGTGATTGAAGTCGCTAATAAGCGTACTCTGCCAAAGATGTTCCGCTACTGGTTCAAGCGCTCCTCGGTTAATCCATTCGACAAGCAACCATCGAACCTGAAGGAAATCGATAAGGACGGTTTTTATAATTATCACCCAGCCTACGTCGAAGATCTTTTTAAGAAAACTGGTTTTGAGATTATGGATGTACTCTCGGTTTCGAATTTCCGCAGCCGTACCATGAAGAAAATTTTCAGCACCAAGGCTCTCATTAAGCTCGAAAAAGCTGTTCAGGGTCCGCTGGCTTCTGTGCGTTTTGCGCCAAGTATTTACTATCGTTTGATTAAAACTAAATAATTCTTTTGAGTGAAAATTTTTCAAGAAACCACCTACAAACTTTATCGTAAAACGCCGCTTTTTTCCGGGCAATCCAAGTCTCTGAAAATTGCGGTGA
This sequence comes from uncultured Candidatus Saccharibacteria bacterium, assembly GCA_963543945.1. Classification (GTDB taxonomy): domain Bacteria; phylum Patescibacteriota; class Saccharimonadia; order Saccharimonadales; family Saccharimonadaceae; genus Nanosyncoccus. The sequence continues at coordinate 42,198 of CAUUCN010000002.1, read as the reverse complement.
TTTCCGATATTCATTTTTCGCGCCTCGTGAAAAATCTTAAACTCCGCGCTATTATTAAACAATTTGAGCAGGCTCGTCCAGATTATATTTTTATTCCCGGAGATTTAATTGATACTTTGGAATGTGTAGATTCTGAGCCAGAGCGTCAGCGCTTCTTAAATTTTCTGCAAAATCTCACAGCTATTCCTTCTGTTCGCAAAATGATTGTCAGCCTCGGTAATCACGATTTTTATCGCATTCCAGAAAATAAAAAAGGCTGGCATATCGTGCGCGACAAAGAATTCCTGAAATCTCTTCGTCAGGTGCCAAATTTAGTTTTGCTCGATGATGAAATCTATCAAGATGACGACATTTATTGTTTTGGTTACACCCAGAAAAAATCTTATTACACCGAAGATGGGGTGAATTTTGCCGAAAATGCCGAAGCGCAACTCGAAGATCTTACGAAAACCCTGGCGAATCTTCCCGAGCCACCTGCCGATAAATTGAAATTCGCTCTCATTCATGCTCCGACTTATCTCCAGACCCCAGATATAGAATTTCTTTTGCAGCCTTTTGATTATATCCTGTCTGGACACATGCATAACGGCATCGTTCCGCCCGTACTCGACGAATTTTGGCGTAATCAAAAGGGGATTATTTCTCCCACCAAGAAATTTTTTTCGGGCGCATGTCGTCACACTTTAAAAACTTATGACGACAAATTAATCGTGGTCGGTCCGGTCACTACTTTCCATGCACATCTCGGTCTTCTCGAAAAGCTCAATGTTTTTTATCCTACTTATCTCACCTATCTCGAAATTTCCGATAAAAAAACGTACGCTCGCAAGCCGTACGTCAAACATACTTATAAAAATTGGTAGCGCCAATAGGGTTCGAACCTATGACCTTGAGCTTAGAAGTCTCCTGCTCTATCCAGCTGAGCTATGGCGCCAAGTTATTTTTATTCTATCACTAACTCGGTAAAAAGCAAAATCGGCTAGCCTCAAGAGTTGTGTTGAGTTCTAAAATATACCCACAATCTTACAAAATTCATCTTACAAATTCCACCACTCATAATCTGAATTTAACCTGTATTTTTAAAATGTTTATGCTATACTAAGGTTAAAGAAGGAGAGAAAAAGTAGAAGACGTAGTTGTTGTAAATAAAACAATTGCATAAACTATTAAACTTATGTTATGATTACATGTGTGAAAAAATTAAGTATCACCGGGGTCCGAGTCCTTTCGTTCCTCGTTAACAGTTTTGAAAAACTTTTTCTCTCCCAAGATACTTTCTTCAAAATCACGATACTTATTTTTTCACTGGTATTATCCAATTTATTCTTTGATTTACAATCTACTTATGCCTTGAAACCGACGCCTACGCTGTCGGTTTCTTTGTTATCTACCTCGAATATTGAGCTACATAGTAGCGATATTTTAAGTAAGCCAAATCACGTGATTAGCATACCTAATTATTACAATGTGAAAACCAACAATGTTACTGGTGCGACGACATATATTGACGTCGAGAAAACCGCTTTTACGGACATTAATGACTCTTCAAATACCGCCTCTATTAACATGATTTCCAATGAACAGTCAGTCGAACATTTAGCTGATATTGATGAGAACACTTTTGCTGGCAGTATTGATTGTAGAAAGGAGAGCCCAGACGAGGAGCCCGAAGGTTGGGACCCGCTTGATTTAGTTAGTAGTTCAATTCATAATACCCACTCTAGCTTTGGTAATGCGACTAATTCTGAGGGTGACGATTCGTGTTTTGCTATTGGCATCAAGCTAGGGAATACTCTCCCCACCGGCACCTATCAAAATAAAGTGATTTTTTCTACGGTTACCAATGAATATCCGACCGAAGTAAATCTTATAAAAGGTGAGGACTTTAGGAATACAGTATGGAGATTATCCCCCACTCGTGATATTAAACACTTTGAGCGTAGCTCTGTGGCTCCACCTGAGGGTGCTGCTACTGTACATTTAGAAGTTGACGAAACCTCCGACTATCCATTCTTAGGCTGGGTAGATAAAGATAGTGAAACTTTTTATTATTACAGTGAAGCTGAAAAAATTTATCTTAATCCTGATTGTAAATCTATGTTCGCCTCTGTAGATTATGAAAAAATAGATTTAACGCCATTTGATTCCAGTAAAGTTACTAGTACCTACGATATGTTTAGTAACCTTTATGGAACCAAGGAAATTGATTTTTCCAAATTTAACACCAGTAATGTTACAAATATGGGTAGGATGTTTTATAAAAATTCTACTCCAAAGCTTGATCTTTCCAACTTTGATACACGTAATGTTATTTATATGAATGCGATGTTTATGGAGGCTTGGGGCATAGAGGAATTAAATCTTTCTAGTTTTGATACTAGTAACGTCTGGTTTATGGGTAATATGTTTAAGAATACACATAAGTTAAAAAATCTTGATGTTCATCATTTTAATACACAAAAAGTTAAACATATGCAATATATGTTCTATGGCTCCGGAGCTACAAGTCTTGATTTGTCTCATTTTGATACTTCTAAAGTTGAAGATATGAGTAAGATGTTTGCAGAAATGGCGAATATTACAGAACTTGATTTATCAAATTTTGATACTAGCAACGTGAAGGATATGTCACGTATGTTTGATCATACTGCAGAACTTAGAACATTAGATTTGTCTAATTTTAATACGTCTAAAGTCACCGATTTTAGTAAAATGTTTGCTAATGAATACATAAATAAACTCGAAAGAATTTACGTGAAGCAAGATTTTGATACTTCTTCTGGTACAGATTTTACTGATATATTTAAGGGGCGTACTACTCTTCGTGGTGGAAATGGTTCCTTCCTTCCAGATCCATCGACCGCCGACAAAACCTGGCTCCGCATCGATGACCCAGTCAATGGCCGTCCAGGTTATTTCACTCGCAAAGTCTAAAAACTTCAAACTAGTATATAATTATATTAATGACCAATCAGACAATTATTAAAATCGAAAATCTTGAGAAAAGCTTTGGTAAAGTCAAGGCTGTTCGCAAGATTAACCTAGAAGTTTATGAAGGCAGCCTCTTCGCCTTCCTCGGCATCAACGGTGCTGGCAAGTCTACCACTATCTCTATGATGTACGGTGGACTGAAAATTGATTCTGGTCGCATCACCATTTGTGGTCAAGACGTTGCCACTCATCTCGACAAGATTAAAAATCAAATTGGTGTAGTCTTCCAAGATCCCGTCCTCGATAAAACTCTCACCGTTTATGAAAACCTCAAATTCCGCGCCGGCTTCTATGGTATCTTCGGTCAAGATTTTAAGGCTCGTTATCAAGAATTAGAAAAACTCTTTGATCTCGCCGAAATTAAAAATCAGAAAATCCAAAAACTTTCGGGTGGTCAAAAACGTCGTGTCGACATCGCACGTGCCATTATCCATCAGCCGAAAATTCTCATTCTCGATGAGCCGACCACTGGGCTTGATCCGGGCACTCGCAGTAAGGTTTGGCGGATTATTTCCAAGCTTCGCGAGGATTATAAAATGACGATTTTTCTCACCACCCACTACATGGAAGAAGCTGCTGATGCGGACTATGTCACAATTTTGGACAAGGGAAGAATCATTGCTGAAGGTACGCCACTAGAATTAAAAACTCAATATGCTACGGATGTTTTGCATCTTTATGGCGTAGATGAATCAGAAGTTAAAAAGCTGAAATTACCTTATCAAAAAATCCATAAAGACTTCCAAATTAAAGTCAAAAATTCCGCTGTGGTCACGCAATTAATTGTGAAAAACCCAGAACTTTTCCAGGATTTCGAATTGATTAAAAGTACCTTGGATGATGTCTTTCTCGCAGTTACCAAAAGTAGGCCAGGTGCCGATATTTCGGAATCAAAAAATAGCAAAACGAAAGCGGAGTAAAACATGAAAAAATTTCTCAATCTCACTGCACGTAATGTCAAAGTTTTCTTCAGCGACAAATCAATGTTTTTTGCTTCGCTGATCACGCCAATGATTCTACTCATTCTTTATGTGACTTTTCTTGGCCGAGTCTTCCAAAATAGTTTAGATCAGGATGCCCTAGGCGTCGCACTTCCAGAGGGTGTAATTAATGCTGTAGTGAATGGCCAAATTCTCGCCTGTCTTCTCGCGGTTTGTAGTGTGACGGTGGCTTTTTCCTCGAATCTTTTGATGGTGAATGATAAGGTTACTGGTAGTACGAAAGATATCGATGTTTCTCCGATCAAAAGTCATACCAAGAGTCTTGCTTATTTCACTGCGACATTTATTTCCACGATTATTATTAATCTCGTGGCGCTCATTCTTTGCTTACTTTATATCCGCATCCAAAATTGTTGGTATTACGAATTAAAGGATGTTTTGCTACTGTTTGGCGATGTTATTCTACTTTCTTTCTTCGGCACCGCACTCGCTTCTGTGGTAAATTTTGGCCTCAAAACTCAAGGTCAACTCAGTGCCGTGGCCAATATCGTGAGTGCCGGTTATGGTTTTATTTGCGGCGCCTACATGCCGATTTCTAATTTCTCAGCTCTACTTCGCGATATCATTATGTTTCTGCCAAGTACTTACTTTATGTCGCTGATCAAAAATCATGCCCTCACCGCTCCATTCCAGGAAATGGCTAAGACTGAAATTCCGTCCCAAGCTATCGATGCGATCAAAACCGCCCTCGACTATAAAATCTCCTTTTTCTCCCACGAAGTCCCACTTAATACCATGTATCTCGTCGCCATAACCTCAATTATTGTATTGGTTATTATCTTTGTCTTGCAGAACAAATTCAAGAAACAAGATTAAAAAAGTTTTAGACTTTTAAAAGAATGTCGTCATGCCTTTTGAGGACATAGGCTTGGGCAAGCGCCCTTGAGCGGTCCGATAAAAGGCATGCGACATTCTTCCCCTTGAGTGTCTCCGGAACGAGGTATGCGGCGTTCTCTTCAATTAATCTGATTTTTTTGTTATAATTATTTATTCAGAAGGAACAAACATGCTAAAATCTATCAAATATTTAAAACCTTATTTTTGGCAATGCCTTTTAATTGTCTTAGGTGTCGCGCTACAGGTTTATACCGCCCTTGAGCTGCCGGCCTTAAGTTCAGATATTATGAATAAAGGCGTAGCCGAATCTAATATGAGCTTTATTTTTCAAACCGGCCTACTCATGCTCGGTGTGACCGCACTGGGTTCACTTGGTAGTATTGTTTCATCTTATTTTTCCGCCAAGGTCAGTAGTCGCGTCGCTATGGATATGCGCAAGGATATCTTCGCCAAGGTGATGTCGCTCTCTTTTGCTGACATCGAAAAGTTCTCTACCGCCTCACTCATTACTCGTACCACCGCCGATATCTGGACCGTCCAGCGTACTCTGATTATGAGTCTCACCATGATGGTGCGCGTGCCATTTATGGCAATCGGGGCGATTATTCAGGCTTTTCGTACTGCGCCGAACATGACTTGGATTATTGCTGTTTCGGTGGCTATCCTCTTTATCCAGGCGGCGATTTTAATCAGCCTTGCCATTCCGAAGTTCAAGGTTTACCAAAAAATCTTGGATAAAATCAACTCGATTACGCGTGAAAATCTTACTGGTATTAAGGTGATTCGCGCGCTTAATAAGCAGAAGTATGAAGAAAATAAATTTGAGCGCAGTAACGAAAACTTAAAAAACACGGATATTTATATTTCTAAAGTTATGGCTTTTCAGCAGCCAGTAGTGAATCTAGTTTTTAATCTTTCCGCCGTTCTCATTATATTTATCGGTGTTTCTAATCTTCATACCGATATGAGTTATCTTGGTCGCATGATTGCCTTCTCGCAATATTCTGCTCAGGTTCTCATGTCCTTCCTCTTCTTAACTTTTCTCTTTGTCATGATTCCTCGTGGTAATGTTTCTAGTAAGCGTATCTCTGAAGTTCTTGAAACTAAGAGCCAAATCACTTTCAAGGACCAAATGACTGAAACTCCTAGCGAGGTTCCTTCGGTGGAGTTTAAGCATGTGACTTTTTCTTATGGCAAAAAATCTGAAGCCATCATCGAGGATATTTCTTTTGTGGCGAAAGCCGGCCAAACTACCGCCTTTATCGGCTCCACTGGCTCTGGTAAGTCTACCTTAATTAACCTCATACCACGTTTCTTCGACGCTACCGAGGGTGAGGTTTTAATTAATAATCTCAATATCAAGGAGTATACCGAAAATGCCCTCATGGATAAAATCGGTTATGTTCCGCAGCGTGGTTATCTCTTCACTGGCACCGTGCGCAGCAACATTCTTTATGGTGTCGAAAATCTTAAAAAATCGGAACTTGATGCGCGTATGCGTCATGCTGCTAAAATTGCTCAAGCTGAGGAATTTGTCACTAAGCTAAAAGATCAATACGATGCGCCAATTTCTCAAGGTGGTACCAATGTTTCCGGTGGTCAAAGGCAGCGTCTCGCCATCGCTCGTGCTTTAGCTAAGCAACCTGAAATTTTAATTTTCGATGATGCTTTTTCGGCTCTTGACATGAAAACTGACAAGAAGCTCCGAGAAGATTTGAAGTCGGAAATTCAGGATACTGTCGTGCTGATTGTGGCGCAACGTATTAGTACGATTAAAGAAGCTGAGCAAATTATTGTCCTCGATCAGGGAAAGATGGTGGGGAAGGGTACGCATTTGGAACTCTTAAGAGAATGCAAAGTCTATCAAGAAATCGCGAAGTCCCAATTCTCGGAAGAAGAATTTGCGGATGAAATGCGCCAGGCTAAGGAGGGAAAATAATATGTCTAAAAATTCAAAAAGCACTCAAAAGAAAACTACTCGAGCCTCTAAACAGACTATTAAGCGCTTCCTCGCTTCTGTGAAAAAATATCGTTTTGGTTTGCTTGGCTCAGCACTGCTCGCTCTCATGTCGGCTGGACTGGTAGTGGCTGGTCCATATCTTCTCGGTCTCATTACGACTGAAGCTTTTGATGCTTTGCGTGCTGGTCAGGAAATTAATTTTGCTCGTATCAGCTCACTACTTTTAACCCTAGTTGGTCTCTACCTTATCTCTGCTATTGTCAGTTATGTTGAGGGCTATGTTGCCGCAGTTATTTCGGCTAAATATGCTAAAGAAATAAAGCGCCAAATTCTAGCTAAGTTCTCGCGTTTACCGATGTCCTATTTTGATAAAACTCAGAATGGTGACACTATGTCGATTATGACTAATGATGTGGAAACCATCGCTGCTTCGCTCTCGCAAACCCTTTCTCAAGTTATTACCAACTTTACACTTCTGGTTGGTTATCTTGGCATGATGATTTATATTTCTATTCCCATGTCGGCCGTTTCTGTCATTGTCGTGCCAATTTCCATGCTTGCCGTTTCTAAAGTTGTAAAGAAGGGCTCAGAATATTACAAAAAGCAACGCAAAACTCTCGGTAAATTAAACTCTGAAATCGAAGAAAATTATGGTGGCCAGCTCATCATCAAGGCTAATAATCATGCGGAAAAATCCAAACAAGATTTTGCTACGGTTAACGAAAAACTTTATCAGGAAACTTTTAAGGGTGAATTTTATGGCTCACTCACCTATCCTATCACCCACCTCTTCCTCGATTTGGCTTTTGTGGGAATTTGTCTGCTTGGTGGCTACTATGCCCTAATTGGCGCCCTTACGGTTGGTAGTATTCTGGCATTCTTGCAGTATGTTAGTCGTTTCACTCAGCCAATTGCTGATACTGCGCAGCTTTCTTCTACTATTCAGCAAACCTTGGCTGCCGCTGACCGCGTTTTTAGTTTTCTTGAAGAACCAGAAGAAGTTGCCGAAGATTTTACTAGTCAATTTAAATCTATTACTAAAGATGGTAAATTCCGTGGTGAAGTGGAATTCTCTCATGTCAACTTTAGCTACGACGGTGTGAAGTCAATTATTAAAGATTTTTCTATTAAAATTGAGCCAGGCATGCAGGTAGCTATTGTCGGTCCAACTGGTGCCGGCAAGACTACAATTGTCAGTCTCTTAATGCGCTTCTATGATATTCAGAGTGGTGAAATTAAAATTGATGGCGTCTCCACTAAGCAAATGAAACGCAGTGAAGTTCGCAGTCTTTTCGGTATGGTACTTCAGGATACTTGGCTGTTCTCGGGTACTATCTTAGAAAATCTTAAATACGGTTCCTCTAACGTCACTTTTGAACAGGTCGAAGCCGCTGCTAAAATGACTGGCGTGGACCACTTTATCAAATCTTTGCCAGATGGTTACGAAACTAAGATTTCTGAAGATTCTGATAATATTTCCGCCGGTGAAAAACAGCTCCTCACCATTACGCGCGCCATTATTACTAATCCGAAGATGATGATTCTTGATGAGGCTACTTCCAATGTCGATACGCGTACCGAACAAATTATCCAGCGTGCTTTCGATAAACTCACTGAGGGCCGTACTTCTTTCGTGATTGCACACCGTCTTTCCACTATTCGTAATGCCGACATTATTCTCGTGATGAAAGAAGGGAACATTGTCGAGCATGGCAATCACGATGAATTGATGAAGCTAGATGGTTTCTATGCTGAACTTTATAATTCTCAATTCTCGGAAGAAGCGGAATAAATAAAAATGATTAATCTCACGAAACTCTTGGCATCCACTGAACTTTCGCCAGAATTTCGTGAGTTTTTTCAGGCCGAGCTTGCATCTGGAAAATTCGATTCCTTGCTAGAATTTTTTAATTCAGACTCGTTAGGCTACCAAGAAATTTATCCTGCTCCAACCCAAATTTTTCGGGTTTTTAAATTGCCCCTCGAGAAAATCAAGGTAGTAATTCTTGGCCAAGACCCCTATCATACTCCTGGCGTAGCAGATGGTTTAGCCTTTTCGGTTCAAATCAATAAGCTCGCGCCGAGTCTCCGAAATATTTTAAAAGAAGTAAAATCTGACATTGGTCAAACTATTATTCAAAACGGCGACCTCACGCCGTGGCTTGAGCAAGGGGTCTTTCTCCTCAATAATGTGTTAACTGTCGAAAAAGGTCATGCCGGCTCGCACCGTCAAATTGGCTGGGAACAAATTACGGAAGATTGCGTAAAGATGCTTAGCACTAAACTCCCACACGCTGCGTTTATTCTCTGGGGGTCGGATGCTCAGGCTAAAGTTAAATTTATTGATTCATCGAGGCACTTAGTTTTGCAATCGGCTCACCCCTCGCCGCTTTCAGCTTATCGCGGATTTTTCGGATCCAAACCATTCTCTCAGGCTAACCAATTTCTTACATCGCATCACCTTCAAGAAATTCAGTGGTAAAATCACATAAAAAATCTCCCATTGCTGGGAGATTTTCTGATTCAAACTAAATTAGATTGAGCGGCAAATTACACCACCACCTTCACGCTTGTAAAGGACGGAAACTTTGTTACCACCAGTAGAGTGAACGGCAGTTTCACCATCGCAGGAAGAGTTTACCACGATACTTATAGTGTGACCAGGAGTACCCTTGGATGCATAACGGTCGTTTGAAGTGTTATCTTCGGTACCTTCTGATTGTTGAGTGAAGGTATAGTGGGTGCGTTGACCATTCTTACATTCCTTGGATTCTGGGTCGTAGCTATCAGCTGCCTTGCAGGAGCTAATCTCAAGACTGTATGGTTCTTGGTCTGGGTCAGCAAATTTTTGCTTAGTATCAGTTCCGATTAGATATGCATCGTAGAAGTAGGCCCAAGAAGTACGTTCTGCAGATTTGAAGACATCTTTATCGACATCTGCGTGACCACTCACGTAAGCATCTTTGTCCATGCTAGGAATTTTTTGGTTGTTGTTAGATTGGTATGAGTTTAATTGGGTGGTGATACGGTTTACGTCATTGGCACGTGCAGTATCTCTTTGCATGATTTGCATTGCAGGGAGTGCAATAAAGACCATGAGGAAAATCATTGCTGCGACCGCCAAAACGAGCACCACTTCGATGATGGTAAACCCATGTTTAAAATTTTTATTTTGCTTAAACATATGTCTGTTCCTTTCTGAGACTTTGTTTATCTATAACCCAATCATAATCTTTACCTACCAAAAATTCAAGAGGTTTATGCTAAAATAAAGCTAAACCATTATCGGGAAATTTATAAAATGTTTGAACTTCAGTGGATTTTTCTAATTTTCGGCGCAATTTTCGGCGCCATTCTCGGCTCTTTTGCTTGTTGTCAGGCTTGGCGTATTCGCCTACAATCAGAAGGTAGGAAACTAGGGAATCGCTCGGTTTGTCTTTATTGCGGTCATCGTCTAGGCCGTCTTGAATTAATTCCGATTTTTTCTTGGCTCTTTCTCGGCGGCAAATGCAAAAAATGTAAAACCAAAATTGGTCTCATGGAATTTTTCTCCGAAATCACCATGGCTCTAATTTTTGCCAGTTTTGCTTTTCATACTGGCTCATTAATCCAACAAATTCTGCAACACGCTGGTCCACTGGTTGTCGCGCCACTAATTGTTTCTGAAGTCATCAAGCTTCTACTTCTCTTCGCAATTTTTACTATTATGTGGATACTACTGGTTTATGACAAAAAATGGTTGCAGCTGCCAGTTAATCTACTCCACCTTCTGATTATTTTATCTGGAATTTATTTTCTCTTTAATCTATATACTAAATACGGACTCAATTTATTAATTGAAACTCGTGGTAATGAAATTCTGTTGGTAAAAAATTCTCTACATCTGCAAGATATTTGGCAATATATACTGCGTGATCTTTCGCGTTTTCTAGGCGCTATGTTGGTTTTACCTGGCATCTACTTTGTACTCTATAAATTCTCGAAAGAAACCTTAGTTGGCGGCGGCGATTTTATCCTTTTAATTTCTGTCGCACTTTTACTTGGTCGCTGGGAACTCGGCGTTATTGAGCTTGGCCTCTCGAACCTCCTGGCTGCCATCTTTAATTATCGGATGTTGAAAAATCCTAAAAACCGTCAACCGTTTGGCTTCGCTCCCTACATTATTCTAGCTTGTATGATTACGCTATTTTTTCAGACTGAAATTTTACGTCTAGTCTTTCTAGTTTATTAATTTCCCGATTCGCTACAGATTTTTCTAGCTACTAATCTTCTGATTCACTATGGAATTTTTCGTGCACTTCTTTTAGGTGCGGGTCGGTGATGTGAGTATAAATTTGTGTAGTCGAAATATTTGCATGCCCCAGCAAACTTTGCACTGAACGAATATCCGCGCCGTTCATCAAAAGATCAGTCGCAAAACTATGGCGCATGGTGTGTGGCGTCACATGTTTAGTAATGCCAGCCAGCCTTGTATATTTTTGCACAATTCGCTCGATGGAGCGTGGAGTTAATCTACGAAAATCACCACTTGTGGATGGAATTTGTTGGTTAGCTGAATTATTTAGAAATAGTGCCGGTAAGGTATCAGTTCGCATATTCAAGTAATCTTCGATACATTCCGCCGTAGATTTATCAATAAAAATCGGTCGGTCTTTTTTGCCTTTACCGCGCACCATAAATTCTCGGCGTTCCAAATTAATCGAATCGCGATTTAAACTACAAAGTTCTGATACGCGTAGGCCTCCAGAAAACAGTAGTTCAATAATTGCGCGATCTCTTAGTCCCGATTCAGTGTCCAGCGGAATTTCTGCTAGCAGTCTTTCAATTTCATCAAAATGTAAAAAGGTTACTTGCTTTTTTGCGGCTCGTGGTAAATCAATCAGGGAAGGGTCTAAGCTTTTAACTCCACGCTTGGCCAGGTATTTGAAAAATCCCCTTAATGCAATTAAGTGGTAACTCTGAGTCAGTGCCGATAAGCGCTCCTTGTTTTGATTATCCGAAAAACGATTTAACTTCAAACGAAAGCGACGTAAAACTTCCGGTGTAATATCGGAAGGTTTAATCATTTCTTGGCCTTCAAAATCTTCCGTAATTAGATCAATAAAACGCGCCAAGTAAAGCCCATAGTTTTCTATGGTTTTCGTCGAACGTCCTTTTTCAATTTCCAGTGATTCCAGAAAATCTGCCACTAATTCAGAAATATCCATAAGAGTAATTATAACACCTTATGCTATAATGTGATTATGGATAAAACTGATTCTGTAAGCGAACTCTTTAGCGACCAAAATAACCAAAATGCCAAGCAAATCCAATATGATGAAGCCGTTGTTAAAAGTCAAATTGATATGGTAGGGAAGCGTATTGAATATGAACCAACTTCTGGTAGTTCTGTAGTGATTGAAGAAAAAGCTCCAACTTCTGGTGAGGTGCTTCCGAACGGTTTTCCAGCCGGTGTCGGCCCTAATGCCGCTCCAGAAACTCCAGTCAAAAAAGAGCGCACCAAACTCAATCTGATCCAGCGCGCCAAAGATTTTTTCACTCACGCCACCAAGCGCCAAAAAATTATCATGATTGCCGCTCCTGCTAGTCTCATTGTTTTAGCTATTCTCGTTGCTATCATCGGTCAAGCCACCGGTGCCTTTAAGACCGATTATTCTGTGACTTATTCCACGGCGAAAGAAATTAAAAATCAGATTACTAAAATTCGCGGCGATGTTAGTTGTAATAAAATTTCTGAATATGCTTCGAATTCCGCCACCTCGAATGAAATTTACCAAAAATACATCGAAGATTGTAAACAAAATATGGCCGGTATCGATAGTAATTTAGTTACTAAACTTGGTGATTCTGCTGGTGTTCTGAAAGATCCAGAGATTGGTCGTAAATTCGACGCTTTCCGTACAGTTTTTAACGCCACAAATGGTGGTGATGAAGATATTAATAAGGCCCTCGACCTCTATGCGGTTTGGCATAAATGGAGTGTCATCGAAGGAAATAAAACTTCCGACTGGACCGAAGCCGATATTCTCAATGCTACCAAAATCCTGCGTGAATCCGGCAATCAGCGTCTGAAGGATTACGGCGAAAAATGGGCCACCCTCAAGGCTCAGGCTAATGAAGCCACTTATCGTTGGTTGCATTCTTCCAGTAAAGATGACGGCTCGGTCGATTTTGTGGAAATGCGTCGCGCTGCGGATGATGCCAAAAATGCCTTCAATGATTTTGAACGCAATGAGCGCCCAAATTTGCTCACCGAATTTCCTTTGAAATTTGTCGACCTTGCTAAGGTTTACGCTAAGTTTGAAGAATTGTATGAAGTCATTCGTAAAACTTACGAAGAAAACTATAATTTCCGTGCCGGCGGTTGTCGCGAATTGATTAACTCAGTTCGTTGTGAGTAACCTCTGAAATTGTGATATACTGGGGGAAATATCAAGATTTTATAAGGGAGAAAACATGGACGAAAACACAAGAACAGATTATATTGAACGTACTTTGGTAATTTTGAAGCCGGATGCCGTTCAACGTGGTATCGTCGGTGAAATTTTACAAAGATTTGAGCGCGTTGGCCTCAAAATCGTCGGTATGAAAATGGTCAGCCCAGATCAGGAATTATTTAAGCAACATTATGAAGGTATCGGCAAGTTGATTTCGCGTCGTGGTGAAGAAACTTATCGTTACAATCTCGATTATATGATGAGTGGTCCGATTATCGCGATGTGTCTTGAAGGTATCGAAGCCGTCGCTTTAGTCCGTAAGATTGTTGGTTCCACTGAGCCAAAATCCGCCGAGATGGGTACCATTCGTGGCGATTTTTCACATATGAGCTTTGGTCATGCTAATTCTCACGCTCGCCCAGTGCCAAATCTTGTTCATGCTTCTAGCAATCCTGAAGAAGCTAAGCAAGAAGTTGCCCTCTGGTTTACTGAAGCCGAGACTTATGACTACGAAGATTTGAACGAAAAATATACTCGCTAATCTCTAAAATAAAAGTACCCTGAACAGGGGTACTTTTTTTGTCCGCTTACCCAAAGTAGCCATAAGCTTCTATCAAGATTTTGGTTTTTATGGCATAATAAACATATGTGGTTTTGGATTTCATTTATCCTACTCGGGCTGGTGCTTTATATTCCGCTCGGTATCCTGATTATACTTTTTATTTTCTTCCCGATTGCTGGATTTTTGAATAAGAAAAACAATCCTGCCGTCTTTAATTTTGCGATGAATGGCGGCATGGTGGTGCTCTTCATTGCGGCTATTTTAGTGCACGGTGGCTTTTTTGGTTGGTATAATCAGGCTGAATCGCCCTTTGGTATCAATGTTTGGGTTGATCGTTCCGTGGAAAATGATTTCTATCGCAGGGAAGAGAAAAACGGCCAGATTCATCTCACTGTCACTGATAAAAATTATTCGCCCCACTCGCCGAATTTTCTTGAAAGTAATGGTAAAATTCATTTTGATGTCACGAATCATGCGGCCGAAAATAAGCATCTCGATCTCACATGGACCGTTGAACTGGATGGACAAAAATACCAAAGAAATAATCTCCCCACTGATTCCGATTCGACGCTTTTTGGTCCAGGTTTTTCTCTGAAATACGGTGAAAATATCGTCAAAGTCACGGCTTCCAATAGTCTCGGCTATTACACCACTTCGTTGGTAATTAATCGTTTACACACCGAAGATCTCTGTAATGAGGAAAGCAATCAAAAAGTTTCTATGTGTGAGAATATTCTTTCCGCCAAGGAATCGGAGGCCAAGAAGAAGCAGGCTAGTAATGATTCCGGTAGTGTTGATCTTCGATTACGCTAATACTTCAAAAATCTAAAGGAGATTTATGGATACAAAACACGAAAATTTATCAAATAATGAATCTAACGAGGAGCTTGATCCCAAAATTCAGGCGCTTGCGGATATGGCAGGCAAAATGGGCGAGCTTGGCCGCAAGCCTGATGAATATAATGAATTCGGATTCGACGGTAATGGAGTGCACAAAAATGGGACTCGATTCGATGAAGAAGGTTACGGAGCGGATGGCTTTAATCAGAAGGGTTATAATCGAGCTGGCTATGATAGAGAAGGTCTTGATAGAAATGGCTTCAATAAAAAAGGTATTCATAATTTTACTAATACGAGATATGATGTGAACGGTTATAATAAGGATGGATATAATCGTGATGGTTTTGATCGGGGTGGCCATGATCGTGATGGGTATAATACACAAGGTTACGACAGAAACGGCTTCGATAAAGATGGATTCTCTGCTGGTGGATTTAATCGAGAAGGTATAAATAAATACACTAATACCAAATTCAACCCTAGTGGTTGGAATCAATTTTACACCATACATGAGGATACAGGAACGAGGTATGATCCAAAAGGATATGATGCGAATGGTTATGATAAGGATGGGTATTATCGTGATGGCTTTAATGGGGAAGGCTATGATCGTGATGGGTATAATAGAAAAGGCTATGACAGAAGCGGCTTCGATAGGGGCGGGTTCTCTATCACTGGATTTAATCGAGAAGGCATAAACAAATACACTAATACCAAATTTAACTCTCGTGGTTGGAATCAATTTGGTACCATACATAAGGATACCGGAACGAAGTATAATCCAGAAGGATATGATGTGGACGGTTATGACAGGGATGGATTTGATAAATCTGGATACAATATAAAAACTAATACGAGGTTTAATGAGGAAGGCTATGATAAGTATGGCTTCGATGAATCCGGATACAATATAAAAACTAATACGAGGTTTGATGAGAAAGGCTATGACAGTAGAGGGCTTGACAGTTATGGATTTGATAGGAGTGGAAATAGGCGGCATCCCAATGGAGATCTTATGTTTCGTGCCGTTAGAAAAAATGGATATGATGTATGGGGTGTAGATAAGGATGGATATAAAGAAGATGGCTTTGATAGGTTTGGCTTTGATAGAGAAGGCTATGATCGTGAGGGGTTAGATAAAGACGGATATACACGCGAATACAATGCTAAATTTAATGAATTTGGTGTAGATGAAAATGGCTATATGAAAAATGGCGAGATTGATCCAGATGTTGAATTTGCGATTAGTTTTTCTGAAAGTGGAATTAAAGAACTAACAAAATATGCGGCCGAAAAAGGAATGGAATATAAAGAAGTTCAGGGCAAAATCGAATCGGCCAGAAAAAAATTCCCAGCCATTGATGAGACTATTACGAATATATTATTGACCGGTAATAAAATGCGAGCTGCCGCCATTTCGAATGATTGTGAAAAATTTATAAACGGCGAACTTGATGTAAAAGAATTTTGGGATAAACACCCGAGGCTAAATATTTCTGGGGTTCTCTTTAATTTTATAAATGACCCTGAAAAAAGAAAACAATTTTCCGATAGAACAGTAGAGAACTTAGTATTAGATTCTGATAGTGTTGAGGAAAATTTGCGAATATTTGGTACATCGCGATATGATGTCCCAGGTGCATTAAAAGGAATAGAAGATTTTAAGAAAACTTATGTTAGGTTTGGCGTAGATGGGTCTCCAGAACAAATACAGAAAAAGAGGGAAAATACAAAAAAGATTTTTGATACGATGAAATATTTAAGTAAATATAAGAATCAAAATCTGAATTCCCTCCTTGGTTCTCGTCAAAGCTTTGACGGTGGTCAGACCTGGACTGAATTTAATGGGGAAGTAATAGGCCAAGCAATGGACGCTTTGAAAGCAGATAAAAAACTAATTTGCGTCCAATCTGTTAAGGATTATATTGTTAAGCAAATCAAAAATTCTTCCCAAAACAAAACTCAATAGTTAATAGCAATAATTAATAATTAATAATTAATAATTAATAATTTACGATTTTTGATGGATGGATTTTTCGTGTGTAATTCGAGGCGATTAAAAGATTCTTCTGCGGGAGTAATGCTTCGCATTTTCTTTCTGCGTCGATTATTAAAAAGCAGAATAAATTCTTCTTTTTAACTCTCTCCTTGAAAGACCGAACCCAAAGGTTCGCCTCCCTCGAAAAAATAATCAAACATAAAAAACGACCCATAGGGTCTTTTCCATGTTTGGTGATCTCTGCGGGAGTCGAACCCGCGTTGACGGGATGAAAACCCGTTGTACTAACCGTTATACTAAGAGACCAATTCCGAAATGTACTTTTCTATTATAACAGATTTAAAAAAATCGGCAACTCTAATTTTTTAAAATCTCGAAGTTTAATTTTCAACTTTTTCGCAGCTCAAAATCGGATCCATGGTGTAGTCGGTTTTGCCGAATGGGGCATGCGGCTTGAATGTCACCGAAGATAAATCCTTATTACAGGTCAATTTCTTGTGCTCAAAATAAATCCGTTTGTCCAAATTATTTTCGTCGCTATAACTTAGCAGTCTACGTAACTTCACCATTGGAAAGCCGGTCTTCAGATATGGCTTAAAGACAAATTCCGCACCTTTGGCAGTCATTTCATCCTTATGGCTATTCACAAAATTATCATAGAAAAAATCCTCATAGTAGCTTTTTGCTAATTCTTGAAACTGTTTTTCCGCCAGTGCTTCGGCCGTCACATTTTTCTTTACCATCAAAGAAAAAGCCACACTGCAGACCGAAATTAAGACCACCACGATCATCAGTCCACGAATAATTTTCGAACTCAGAGTTTCCAGACGAATTTGATTGGAGAGTTTTTTGAAGTTAGGACTAAGTTTGGTCGCGTTCCTTTTGTGTTTGCGCTTGGCGCCACGTGGATCGATATTCATAGCTAAATTATAGCATAAGAATTTTCATTTTCGGCCGCCGGGAATTATAATATAAACATGAATACGAAAAATCTCACCATAAAAAATGAAGCCGCCGTGATTGATTTTGCGGAAAATTTGATGCGCGAGATTTTGCAGTCTCAAGACGCTTTGCCTTGTGTGATTGAACTAGTCGGTGACGTTGGCGCTGGTAAGACTACTTTTACTAAAGGTCTCGCCCGTGGTCTCGAAATTACTGAAGAAATTACCTCTCCGACTTTCACTATTTCAAAAGTTTATGAAAATTCGCGTGGTCAGAAACTTGTGCACTACGATTTTTATCGCCTAGAAAATCCTGGCATCATGGTGGAAGATTTGTTTGAAAACTTACAGGACCCGCACACGGTTACGGTTATTGAATGGGCGGATACCGTGAGTGAAATTCTTCCCGCCAATCATTTGCGCTTAGAAATTCTCATTAATGACGACGGTAGTCGCACGCTTAATTTAACCCAAAATCTCACTTCGGAGCATTAAAATGAAACTTTACCTTGACACTTCTACGGAAAATACCATCCTAAAGCTCGACGATAAGGAGTATTCCGCTCCCCTCAAAAATCAATTAGCCGAGCAAATTTTTACCTTCATCCATGATAAACTTGTCGAAAATCAGGCCGACTGGACCGATCTCACGGAAATCACTTTCTTCGCCGGTCCAGGCTCTTTTACTGGCCTCCGCATCGGTGCTGCCGTAGTTAATACTTTGGCTGATCAGTTGCAAATTCCATTGAAGAATCAAGACGGGGAAGTGGTGCCCATTATTTTGCCAAACTACGGTCGCCCGGCCAATATTACGCCATCCAAAAAATAAATCTCCCATTCCGCCGCGCATTTCGCTTGTGCTATAATATATGATATAAGGAAATTCATGGATCAAGATCTTCATCAAAATCAAAACAACCAAAAACCCCAAACTATCGGTGGTGTGACTTTTTCTGCTGGCCTTTCGCATCCTGTCACCCCGCAAGTGAGCCCAGGTTCTAATCAGCCAAGTTTCGCCAAGCCAGCTTCTGAACAGTCGAATGCCACCACTCCTCAGCCTACTATTCCTAGTCCAGCTGATCTCTTTAATAATAATTCTGCCGCTTTTTCTACTCCTCAGTCTACTCCAGTGTCTACCCCAGCTACTGAAACCCCAGCTAATGCCTATCAAGCCAATAATTACACTTCGCCAGCTGCTTCTGCTGAACAGATTTTTGCTGCCGAGACCACCAGTAATTTTTATACCAACGACAGTTCCAATCCTTTTGGTGAAAATGGCTTCACGCAGGCTGCCCGAAATGGTAATCCTAACTCTAACCAGAGCATGATTGATCAGTCTATCCAAAATGCTGCCATGTTAAATCAAGCTACCGAAGCTCAGAAAAATCCAGGTCAAGAAGTAAATAACGGTCCCGAAATTGTTTATAATCAGCTCAATGTTCCAGTGGCTTCGCCAACTCATTTTGAAGAAAAATTCACCGTCGTCGATCCAAATGCTTCCGCAGACAAATCTGCCGAGGCTGCCAAGGCTGAAAAAGAAGCCAAGGAAAAAGACCCTCGATTTATTGCCATGAAAGCCTTGAAGAAGATGACCACCATGGCCATGGTTTTTGGTATTCTCGCTGTTTTATTCCTCGTTTTGAGCTTAATCGGTTTGGTTTATGGTATTTCCCAGGGTGATAAAATCACCACCGCGAATAACACCATCAAGAATCAAGCGCAAATTATCGCCGCCGTCGAAGAATCTTCTGGTGTCGCGAAAATTTCCACCCCGTCCGATGTGCCAGTATATAAAACCACTCTCGGTTACATTTATCTTTCCGACTGGAATATCAAATTAAAGGTTCCAGATAATCTTTCTACCATGAGTTATGTCCTAAACACTTACGAATATCGCAACTCAATTTGTTTTAATGGTATTCAAAAGGGCGTTCAGGCTAAGCAAGAATTTGCTGACCCGGCTAAAAATCTCGGCAAGCAGGGATGTCTTGTGCGTGTGCCAGTTTCTGAAGGTGATTTCGAAGCTTCCACCGGCAAACGTTTCGGTACCAAGGTCACGACCTACAAGGATTATAATTTCTTTTACACCGATCCAACCATCAGTAGCAAGGATGGCGCAGAGCTCGGCCTTGAAACTGCTTCCAATCAAATCATTCGCAATATGATTTTTGCTCTCGAAACCTACGAATAAGAGCGGTCTTTATGATAAAATCAAGACAGGGGGATTTTGATTTATTAAATAATTTTGTTAATTTTGTAAAACTGCCGGTATGATGAAGATATTGGCGTCGACAAATAGAAAGTGAAGTCAAATGTTTATTCCGATAGCACTCAGTATTATTGCTGGTATTGTTTGTGGTTCCGGTTTTGTCCTGGTCTATAACAAAAAGAATGAATCTGGTGGTAAGGCCAAGGCTGAAGATCTCATTCGCAAGGCTAAAAACGAGGCTGCCGACATCGTTCTCAAAGCTAAAAAAGAAGCTGGCAGTATTGCCGATAAATCTCAACAAGAAGAGGAGGCTCGTCGCAAGGATTGGCGCCAAACTGAAAAACGCCTCTCTGAGCGTGAAACCTCACTCGACAACCGTTTCGATCAACTAGAAAAACGTTCGGAAAAATTAACCAACAAAGAACGTGAAATTGATGATTTAAAGCTTGAAATTCATCAAATTCGCGACAAACAGCAAGAAAAGTTGGAAAAAATTGCTGGTCTCACTAAGCTTGATGCCAAAGATAAGCTAATCAAGATGACCGAAAAAGATATCAAGGATGATCTCGTCGGCTTGATCACTAAGGAACAAAAAGAACTTCGTCGCGATATCGATGAAACTGCTCAGGCGCTATTAGTTACTGCTATGGAACGTATGTCTTCCGAAGTCACTGCTGACCGTACTGTCACGGCTTTGAAATTACCGGATGACGAAATGAAAGGTCGCATCATCGGTAAGGAAGGTCGCAACATTCAGGCCCTCCAGCGTGCCACTGGTGTGGATATTATGGTCGACGATACTCCTGGTATGGTAGTACTTTCTTCCTTTGATCCAATCCGCCGCCAAGTCGCGCGATATGCTTTGGAACGTTTGATGAAAGATGGCCGTATTAATCCATCCAGTATCGAAGATGCTGTCGCTAAGGCTGAACGCGAAATTGAAAAAGAAGTTGTGCGTGCCGGTGAAGACGCTGCCCGTGAAGTCGGCGTGATTGGTATTCCACACGAAATCTTACACTTGCTCGGTGAGCTCAAATTCCGTACTTCCTATGGTCAAAATGTTTTGCTTCACTCAATTGAAATGGCACACATGGCCGGCATGATCGCCGAAGAAATTGGTGCTGATGTTCGTGTCGCTAAGACTGCTACTTTGCTTCACGATGTCGGTAAAGCCGTCACTCATAAAATTGAGGGTAAGCACGCTGAAATTGGTGCTGAACTTGCCAAAAAATATGGTCTTTCCGATCAAATAACTCACGCTATTGCCGCTCATCATAACGACATTGAACCAACTACCGTCGAAGCTATTATTGTGAAGATTGTTGATGCGATTTCCGCTGCTCGTCCAGGCGCCCGCAATATTTCCGCCGAAAACTTTGCTGAACGTATGAAAGAACTAGAAAATATTGCTACTGGCTTCAATGGTATCGACAAGGCTTATGCTATTTCCGCCGGCCGTGAAATTCGTGTGATTGTCGAACCAAAGCAAATCGACGACCTTACCGCCCTAAAATTAGCTCGTGATATTGCCGAAAAAATTGAAGCTACCATGAGTTATCCTGGCGTGATCAAGGTTAATGTGATTCGTGAAACTCGCGCCATAGAATACGCCAAATAATCTATAAAACTCGAAAATAGATTAAGAAAAAATAACCCACTTCTCAGGGTTATTTTTTATTTGTCATAAACACTTTTCTATAATATAATGCTGGTAACGGGGAAGAAAATCAAAACTGTAAAATAAAAAGGAAAATATGGCACAAACAAAAATATCAAAGCCGCAATCTAGTAGCGATAAAAAGCTCCATATTGCCGTGATTGTTTGCATTGTCTTAGTAATCGCAAGCTTCATTGTTAATATTCTGTTAATAAGGTATTCATTTGAAATATCAAATAACGAATTCCATAGACATGTAAATCTAGTTCAATCGCGCCTTCGCGAAGTAAATCTTCGTGTTCAAAATGACCCTAAAAATGAAAAAGAAATAGAAAGACTTAACGATATAAATACAAACCATCGTTAATTAAGGGAATAATATGGCACAAGTAAAAACATCAAAATCGCAATCTAGCAGTGATAATAAACTTTTTATTGCTGTAATAATTTGTATTGGGCTAGTCGTCGCAGGCTTCATCGGCAGCTTTATAATGATTGACAAGTCATTTGTTGATGCAAATATTGAATATCAGAGACATTTCGGTCGGATTCAATTTCGTATTCGTGAAATAAACTTACGTCTTCAAAATGATCCTAAAAATGAGGAAGAAATTGAGATGCTTAACGATACAGTTGAGAATGATAAATAGCTATCTCAGGATATTTAATAAAATTAAAATATCGACTACAAAAAAGATTAAACATTAATAAACCAAAAAGACTGGAATCGCTCCAGTCTTTTTTTAATAATCTCATGGTAAGCTTTTGCTATCGCAAAATCTTTCCATTCTGCGTCGATCAAATAAAGAAAATAAATTTTCTTTATTTTTTCTCCTTGAATGGTCTGGGTGACCAGATTAGGATTTTTTCAAAATCCTTCTGTTCCTCCTCGCTCAAAAAAATAAAAGCAAGCTTTTATTTTTCGCTCGCTTCGTCGTCCAGTTGAACTACGTTCTCATCTTGTTGCCTCAATACATATGAAAACAAAAATAATCCCTAAGGGATTATTTCTCTTTTCATAATGGTCTGGGTGACCAGATTCGAACTGGCGTTTACCCCTTGGGACGTTCCGCCAGTTTGGTAGGTATCATTTTATGGTCTGGGTGACCAGATTCGAACTGGCGACCTCGCAGTCCCGAACCGCGCGCGCTACCAACTGCGCTACACCCAGATATGTTTATCTTACCACGAAAACACAAGATTATCACAATTATGTTATAATATCAAACGATATGAGTAAACTATATAAAAGAACTAAAATTTTGGCTACCGTCGGTCCAGCTGTCTTCACTGAAGAAAAAATTGCCGAGTTAGTCATGGCAGGCGTTAACTGCTGCCGCCTCAACTTCTCTCACGGAAGTTACGAAGAACGCGATGAACAAATCGCTTGGATTAAAAAAGCTGCCGAGAAAAAAGGCCGCTCTGTCGCTATTCTCCAGGATCTTCAAGGTCCTAAAATTCGCCTCGGTGTGATTAAAGATAATCATTACGAAGTTAAGCCAGGTGACGAATTGATTCTCGATTATGCCGTCACTGAACACGATGGTTCGAATCTTCTTCCAGTTCAGTATAATCTCGCTGAGCGTATGAAAGTTGGTGAACCTCTCTTCATCTTCGATGGCAAAATTCGCTCAACTGTCACGGAAATCGTCAGTAGTACTGCTATTAAGGTTAAGGTTGAAAATGAAGGTACGATTATGAGCCGCAAGGGTCTCAATCTCCCAGATACCGACTTCGGTGGTGATGTGATTACCGAAAAAGATATGGCTGACATCGAATTTGGTGCTACCCGTGATTTTGATTACGTGGCAATGAGCTTCATCCAAAGCGCGGATGATGTCGAAAGACTCCGTCAAATCTTGGTTTCTCTCGGTTCTACCGCTCAAATTATCGCTAAAATCGAAACCAAAAAAGCTATCGAAACTGATGAAAAAATGGAAGCTATCGTCCAAGCTGCCGATGGTATCATGGTCGCCCGTGGTGACATGGCTGTCGAAGCTGGCAACGAAGTCGTCCCTATCGTTCAGCGTAAATTAATTAGCCTTTGCCGTAAGCACGGTAAACTCTGTGTCGTGGCCACTCAAATGCTCGGCTCCATGGTCGACAATCCTAGCCCATCCCGTGCAGAAGTTTCCGACGTTGCTAATGCGGTGATTCAAGGTGCTGACGCCGTTATGCTTTCTGATGAAACCGCCAATGGTAAATACCCAATTGAAGCTGTGAAGCAAATGAAGCAAATCATTCTCTACACTCAGAACCATTCCAAGGTTGATCCAATCGATCAGGATGTCACTGGTGAAAATCGTGAATACAACGCTGTGGCTAATGCCGCTGTCAGTCTTGCTGAAAAAATTCACGCTGATGTCATCGTCTGTGAGACGGCTTCTGGTGCGACCGCCGTTTCAATCTCTGCTGAACGCCCAAATCTTCCAATCATCTCAGTTACTTCGAACAAGCGTGTAGCCAGCCAATTAGCTTTGAATTATGCTAACGCCAGCTTCGAGCGTCCATTCTCTGAGAATTATGGCATCGATCTGGTTCAAGAACTCAAGGCTTCTGGCTACATCAATACTAAACCAGGCGAAGATAAGGTGCTCGCTGTAATCGTTTCCGGCCAACCAAACGTGATTGGTGGTACGGACACTATTCAAATTCGTAGCATTTAGTACTAAGCTTTAGCACGATTAGAAGATTGCGGTATAATTAAAACATGTATCGCAATCTTCATTTTTTGCACCCCGAACACCAAACCGTTTTACTTCGCACGGATTATAATGTGCCACTCGAAAATGGCATCATTCAAAATAACTTACGCATCGAAAAATCTCTCCCTACCATCCAATATCTCCTAGATCATCAGGTGAAAAAACTTGTCATCATCTCTCATCTCGGTCGGCCAGAGGGAAAAGTGACGCCGGAATTTTCTCTAAAACCGGTCACCGCTGAACTCTCTCATTTGTTACAGCGTGAGGTCTTTTTTGCGCCTGAAACTACCGGTGCAGCCACCAAGCAATTAATCTCTGAGGCCCCAGAAGGTGCGGTGATTTTATTAGAAAATTTGCGTTTTCATCCTGGTGAAGAAGAGAATTCAAAAGATTTTGCCGAGGCCATCTTCGATACGGTTCAGCCAGATTGTTTCGTTCAGGATGGTTTCGGTGTTTTACATCGCGCCCACGCTTCCACTGATGCCTTGCCTCGCCTCTTGCCGAGCGCCATGGGTTTACTGGTCGAGCAAGAAATCAAAAATCTAAAAAAGGTACAAGAAAATCCTCTTCACCCTGTACTGCTAATCATTGGTGGGGCTAAGGTCAAGGATAAATCTCCTCTCATCGAACATTTTGCTTCGCTTTCTGATTATATTTTTGTTGGTGGTAAAATCGCTGCCGATGGATTCACTTCGGACCTACCTCAAATTACCGTTGCCTCAGATTTTACCGAGGATGAGTCCGGCGCCAAACTCGATATCGGCCCCAAATCCCTCGACCAGCTAATCGACCTTGTGCTAAAATCGCGTACCATTATCTGGAATGGTACACTCGGTCTCACTGAAAAACCACCTTTCGACTTCGCTTCCAGAGTGATCGCTGAAACTATTGGCGCTAAGAACCCAGCCGAAAATCTCTCTGTAATTTGCGGCGGTGATACTACAGGCTTCGTAGAAAATCTCTTGCAAAACCGTTATGCCGACCAGCCTCCACTGAATTTTTCACTAGTTTCCACCGGTGGTGGCGCTAGTCTCGAATTCTTAATTCATGACACTCTCCCAGGTCTTGAAGTTCTGAAATCTGCCTAAGTTAAAATCCGCCTCTGTTAATTTTGTAATAATTACCTAAACCTGTCTTGGAACTGGAAATAATTAGCACTCATTGCTTGACAGTGCTAATATTTGCTATACAATAGAATTATGCAAGATGAATTTACTGAAATAATGAATAAATTGACCGAGAATGCTCGTTTTGCGCTTCAGAAATCCGATTATTATGCTAAGCGTTATAATAACGGCTACATGAGCACCGAACATTTGCTTCTCGGTATTCTTTCGCAGGATACCTCCACTGGTGCGCGCTTCCTCGCCGATGAAGATGTGAATCTCGACCAAGTTGAAAAACTGATGAATCATACCGCCATTGAAGTTCCAGGTGCGGATATGGCCATGATGTCGCTTTCCGAAGCCGCTGTTTTGACTCTGCGTCTCGCCTCCAACTTCGTGAAGGAGCAGGGAATTAAATTAATTGGCACTGAGCATCTACTTTATGCTCTGATTCGCCAGCCAAATTCTCGCGCCAGTTTGATTCTCCAAGGTCTCAATATTGATCTCACGGAATTATCGAAAACTATTGAAGAGTTTGCCGAAAAACAGGCCGAAGAAGCCAAGATTGATCAGAAGAAAAATGACTTTAAGCGCAAGCGTCCGCTCAAGTGGCTCACCAAATACGGCGTGGATCTCACCGAATTGGCTCGCCAGGGTCGTCTCGATACTGTGATTGGTCGTGATCGCGAAATTGAACGCGCTCTCACCGTGCTTTCTCGTCGCACCAAGTCCAACCCTGTACTGATCGGTGAAGCGGGTGTGGGTAAGACCGCCATTGTCGAAGGTCTCGCCACTCGTATCGCTAAAAATGAGGTGCCAGGCAACTTAATCGGTAAGAAAATTTATCAAATCGACCTCAGCTCTGTGGTTGCCGGTACTAAATTCCGTGGTGATTTCGAAGAGCGCATTAAGGGCATTATCGACGAAGCTATCGAAAGCAAGGACCTTATTCTCTTTATCGATGAAATTCATCTCTTAACCGGCGCTGGATCCTCTGAGGGTAGCCTGGATGCCGCGAATATCTTGAAGCCAGCTCTCGCGCGTGGCCTAATTCATCTGATTGGTGCTTCTACTATGGATGAATATCGCAAATCTATCGAAAAAGACAAGGCTCTCGCGCGTCGTTTCCAAACCGTGATCGTCGAAGAGCCTTCCGATGCTATTACTGTGCGTATCTTGAAGGGAATTAAGTCACATTACGAAAAACATCACGGCGTGGTGATTCCTGATAAAATTATCGAAACCGCCGTCAGTATGTCGAAGCGTTATATCAATGATCGTTATATGCCAGATAAGGTTATCGATGTGATCGACGAAGCCAGTGCTATCGCTAAGGTAGCTGCTGATAAAAGTGGTAGTGGCGAATATAAGAAATTGAAAATCGAGCGCGAATCTCTTCAACAAAAAATTGAAGATAGTGCCGAGGCGGAGAACTTTGAAAAGGCCGCTCTCTATAAAACTCGTCTCGCTAAATTAGAGGAAAAAATCAAATCCCTCGAGCAGGCTGGCGTGGATGAAAATGTTTCACCAGTCCTCACTGAAGAAAATCTCGCGGAAGCCATTTCTCTCAAAACCGGTATTCCAGTTTCTAAGGTGCACGGCAGTGAATTGAAGATTCTTTCGAAATTAGAAGCACATCTCGATAAGGCCATTATTGGTCAAGATGAAGCGATTCATGACGTAGCTAAGGCTATTCGCCGTGGTCGCTCCGGCATTAGTGATCCTAGGCGTCCGATTGGTTCCTTCCTCTTCATGGGGCCGACTGGTGTGGGTAAGACCGAGCTCGCTCGAGTAATCGCTCGCGAAGTTTTCGGTGGTGAGAATGCTTTGATTAAAATCGATATGTCAGAGTTTGGCGAAAAACACAATGTTTCTCGCCTAGTCGGTGCGCCAGCTGGCTACGTTGGCTATGACGATGGTGGCAAATTGACCGAATCGGTACGCCGTCATCCATATTCCGTCGTACTCTTTGATGAGATCGAAAAAGCTCACCCGGACGTCTTTAATATGCTGCTGCAAATTCTCGAAGATGGCGTTCTCACCGATGGTCAAGGTAATCGCGTGAAGTTCAATAATACTATCGTCATCCTTACCTCGAATCTCGGTTCCGACGAAATGTATAATGACCAGGCCTTCGGTTTCTCCAGTCATCAAAAAACCAAAGATCAATTTATTGCTGAAGATTACGAAGCAAGTAAAAATGCTGCGATGAAAGCTTTGAAAAAATCTATGCGCCCAGAGCTAATTAATCGTCTCGATGCCATCGAAGTCTTCCATGCGCTCTCTCGTAAGCAAGTCGAAGAAATCTTTGACAATATGATTGAAGATTTGAAAAAGCGTCTTGCTGAAAAAGCCATCGGTTTGAAGCTCGACACCAAGGTGCGCGACTTTCTCATCGAAAAAGGTTTTGATCCAAAAAATGGTGCCAGGCCATTACGTCGTGCCATCGAAGATAATTTGGAAACCCTACTCTCTGATGCGATTATTGCGGAAGAAATTTTGCCAGGACAAATCGCCCAAATTAGCTTAAAAGGTGATAAGCTTAAATTAAAGATTGAAAGCACTGAAAAATAATATGGAAAATTCACCGTCAGAAGTCTCCGTTCAGTCTCGTCGGCGTAGTCTAACGCTCGCCGACTGGCTTAGCGGACTTGTGATTTTTGGCACCCTTTTCGCTGGTGCTTTTGCCTTTATCTGTTTGCAAGATGATATTAAGGGGTACGATTTTCAAATTTCTGACACCTTGAAGCCTTACGTTCAGAAACTTCATCTTACAGAAAAAGCTTCAAAGACTCTGCTCGCTACTCATCCAGCCTTGCAAGAGAAGCAGGCCTTTAATCAGAGTTGTCATTCGCATAACCATGAAGTCTACGTCCTGGGTTGCTATGTCCATGATAACGATCGTATTTATCTCTATCATGTCGAATCGAATGATCTTCCAGGAGTAATCGAGGTGACCACGGCTCATGAAATGCTTCATGCGGCTTATCAACGCGTCCCTTTTTGGGAAAAAGATCGCTTGAATGAAGAAATCAAAAAGGCTTACGATAACCTTCCAGCTGATCATGAAATCCGCACCTCGATTAAGAGTTATTCTGAGGACGATTTTTATGACGAATTACATTCGCGTCTCGGTACCGAAGTCGCTGAGTTATCGGAATATCTCGAAAAACATTATGCCGCCTATTTTCAGCGCCGTCAAACCATTACCGATTTTAATCAGCAATATCACTCCGTTTTCCAAAAGCTTAATGATAAACTCACTTCACTTAAATCTGAAATCGACGCCAAGCAGGCTACTATTAATCAGCAAACTGAGACCTACAATAAAGAAACCAATGCCTTAAATCAATTAATCCTGGATTTTAATCGACGTGTCGAATCCGGTAGTATTTCTGGTTGGCGCTATCAGAACGAACGCGCTACTCTGGAAGCCCGCATCAATCGTCATGAAGCCACTTATCAAAATATCCAGCAATCCATCGACGCCATTAACCGGCAAATTACCGAATATAATAACCATGTGCTTTTCGAAAATCAGTTGATGAATCAGATTAATTCCAACGCCGTTTCAAACAATCTCGAATCTCAAAAATAAGGAAAGGAAAATTCTATGCAAACTAATTCAAATCCTAATGACTATCTCGTCCCAACCGTCATTGAAACCACCAATCGTGGTGAACGCTCTTATGACATCTACTCTAGACTTTTAAATGATCGCATTATCTTCCTCGGTGAAGATGTTAATGCACACACTGCCAATCTTGTAGTGGCCCAGCTCCTCTTTCTTGCTCACGAAGATCCAAAGAAAGATATCAAGCTCTATATTAATTCTCCAGGTGGCTCCGTCTACGATGGTCTCGCTATTATTGATACCATGAATTACATTGAGCCAGATGTCCAAACTATTGGTATCGGTCTCCAGGCCTCCATGGGTGCCATGTTGCTCAGCTGTGGTGCCAAAGGTAAACGTTTTGCTCTGCCAAATGCTCGTGTGATGATTCATCAGCCAAGTTCCGGTACTCAGGGTAAGATTACCGATCAGGAAATTATGCTCAAAGAAGGTATTTTCTTGAAGAAACGCCTCGCTGAAATTCTCGCTAAGAATACCGGCAAAAAAGTCGACCAAATCATCAAAGATATGGATCGTGATAACTGGATGTCTGCCGACGAAGCCAAAGATTACGGCATTATCGACGAAGTCATCGCCAGATAATTTTATGAAATACTCGATGCCCATCCGGTGGGCGTCGGGCAATCTAGTAGTCTAATAGTAATCTAATAATAATCTAATATCGGTGCATCAAAGAGTGGGTGATGGCGGCGGCCAAAGCGTCTGCCGCATCATCCGGTTTTGGTACGCTAGTTAAATCCAGATGCAGTTTTACCATCTCCTGCATCTGTTTTTTATCGGCCGAACCATAACCCGTCATGGTCTTTTTGATTTCGTTTGGCGTATATTCAAAAGTTGGCAGTTCGTGTTGTTTGCAAACCAAAAGCACCACCCCTCTGGCCTCTGCCACCGAAATACCGGTCGTTATATTTTTGGTGAAGAAAAGTTTTTCGATACTCACACAATCCGGCTTGTTTAATTTAATAATCTCATGCATCGACTCATAAATATCGAGTAGTCGTTCTGAAAGTGGAGTGTGTGGCGGCGTGGCAATCACACCGTTATCAATCATTTTGGCGCGACCAGTTTGTTTTACTTCGATTACGCCAAAACCACAAATTCCTGTACCCGGGTCAATTCCTAAAATTCTCATCTAGCTCTATTCGTTTACATATTTAATTAAAGTGGTGCGCAAATCTTTGACCGGGATTACGAACTTATCATGAATTGTCGCTGGTGCGATCGCATGTTTGAAGCCCAATTTTTTTGCTTCACCAATTCTTTGATCTGGTCGAAAAGCCGAGCGGATTTCTCCCCCTAGGCCCACTTCGCCGAACACTACATATTCTTCACTGAGCTTGCGTCCTGCTGCCCCCGAAGCAATCGCGAGGCACACCGCGAGGTCCGCTGCCGAATCCTTAATTTTAATCCCGCCCACCACGTTTAAGAAAATATCTTTATCATCTAGTTTTAATTTTGTGCGTTGTTCAATCACTGCGATTAATAAATTCAAACGATTCAAGTCAAAACCCGAAGCTGCACGTTTCGGATAACCAAAATTCGTGGTTGAAACTAGGGCCTGAATTTCCACCAGCAGTGGTCTAGTGCCTTCTAAAGTTGCCAAAATAATTGAACCATCCGTGTTTTGCCTTTCTGCTAGTAGGGCCGCCGAAGGGTTTTGCACTTCCTGTAAACCCTTTTCCGTCATTTCGAAAATCGCCGCCTCACTGGTCGAGCCGAAACGGTTTTTAATGGCACGAATAGTCTTAAATCCACCATAGCGATCACCCTCAAAATTCAGCACTACGTCTACCAAGTGTTCCAAAACTTTCGGTCCCGCCAAGGTACCTTCCTTCGTCACGTGTCCTACAATAATCACCGCCGTGTCGGTTTTTTTCGCAGCTTGAATAATTAAATTTCCGGCATTAGTAATTTGTGAAACCGTCCCCGGTGCCGAAGAAATTTCGTTAATCGCTAGAGTCTGAATCGAGTCCACAATCACTAATTCGAATTCGCCATCGGAAATCGTCTTGGCGATGTCGTTCCCAGAAGTCGAAGCTGCAAAACTTAAAGTTTCTGAATTCGCCCCTAATCTCACTGCTCGCATTTTGACCTGTCCGGCCGATTCCTCGCCAGAAACATAGAGCACCTTATGGCCATTGGCAATCTTCGCGCAAATTTGCATCAAAATCGTCGATTTACCAATGCCAGGCTGCCCAGCAAAGAGAATTACTGAACCGCGTAAAATCCCCCCACCCAGCACTTCATTCAGGGAATTAAACTCAGTCTTCAGCCGCTCTTTTTCATCCGAAGCGGCGATTTCCTTAATACTGGAAAAACTCAAAGTTTTTCCGCTGCTCTTAGCCTGCGCCAGAGCAAATTTACCCGCACTGGAACTATCCTCAACTACTAAATCCTCCACGATGGTATTCCACGCATCGCAGTTATTACAGTGGCCAGCCCACTTACTATAGCGCGCTCCACAGTTTTGACAGACATATTGTTTAGTAGCTTTCATATTGAAATTATACCAATCTCTCAGCGAAAACCCAAAATTCCATGTATAATGGGAGTATGAATAAAACAGTCAAAAAATCTGGTTTCACTCTTATTGAACTCGTGGTGGTTTTAGTTTTTGTTTCCATCGCCTTGGTACTTTTCTTCCTCCAGAAGCAAAATCTCGACGCCATGCACCGCGATGAGCAACGCAAGGAAGCGATTAACGCCATGTATTATGCCCTCGAAGAAGGTTTTTATGCTAAGAATGGCTATTATCCAGAAACCATCACCGATGAAAATCTCACGGTTATGGACCCTAAATTATTCACTGACCCGAATGGTGTTTATATTAATGGTGAAGGCGGCTCACTTAATTATATTTCCGCCGATTGTAATAACGGCAAATGCCGGGAATACACGCTCCGCGCTAGACTAGAAAAAGAAGACGATTACATCAAGAAAAACCGCCATAACTAAGGGTGAGAATGTCGCATGCCTTTTATCGGACCGCTCAATTAAAGAATGCCGCATACCTCGTTCCAGAAACACTCAAGTGGGAGAATGTCGCATGCCTTTTATCAGACCGCTCAATTAAAGAATGCCGCATACCCCATTCCGGAGACGCTCTAGGCCGCTCGGCCAAGCTTATGCTCCGTCAGAGGTAAGCGGCATTCTCTTTTTTAGCAACTAAACGCCCACTTACTTTTTTATAAAACTTTAAAGTTACGTGCGATTTTATTTTATCGCATAAAAAATGAAGCCTATTTGCTTTTTGAGGACATAAGCTTGGGCAAGCGCCCTTGAGCGGTCCGAACAAAAGTAAATAGGTTCATTTTTTAGCTTATTTTAGTAATTAATTGCACGCAATTCAAAGTAGGCTTTTGGATGTGCACATACTGGGCAAACTTCAGGTGCTTCATTACCGACAAAGGTATAACCACAGTTACGACACTTCCAGACGGTAACTTTTTCAGACTTAAACACTACGTCATCATCGATATTCTTAATCAATTTGCGGTAGCGTTCTTCGTGTTCTTTTTCAATTGCCCCGACGCCATCGAATTTATCAGCAATTTCGTCAAAACCTTCTTCACGGGCGATACGAGCAAACTCTTTGTACATGTCAGTCCATTCGTAATCTTCACCAGCGGCCGCAATTTCGAGGTTGGTTCTGGTGTCAGCCACAGCGCCGTCATTAAGGTACTTGTACCAAAGTTTGGCGTGCTCTTTTTCGTTATCGGAAGTTTCGGTGAAAATTTCAGCAATTTGTTCGTAACCATCCTTTTTAGCACGAGAAGCAAAGAACTGGTATTTTACACGAGCTTGTGATTCTCCAGCGAAAGCGGTTTTTAGATTATCATAGGTCTTACTATTTTTAAAATTGGATTTATCAATATCAGACATTTAACTCCTTTCTTAATGGTATAATCTATTATAACGCATTTAAGCAAAAGACGGAGGAATATGGCAATCGAGCGAGTTATCGATAATATATCGCACGAGGAGGATCAGGAAGAGCAAGCAGTAGAAGTCAGTCTTCGACCAACTAATTTCGCCGAGTATATCGGCCAGGAGCGCTTGAAAAAGAATCTGAAAATCGCTATCGCGGCGGTGAAAAAACGTAATGATGGGACCACTTTGGATCACGTTCTACTCTATGGTCCACCGGGCCTTGGCAAGACTACCATGGCCAATGTAATTGCGCATGAACTCGGTTCTAATTTACGCGTCACCTCTGGGCCAGCCATTGAGCGTGCCGGTGATCTCGCCTCTATCCTAACCAATCTTCAAAATGGCGATGTGCTTTTTATCGATGAAATTCATCGTCTTCGCCGCGCCGTGGAAGAAATTCTTTATTCTGCCATGGAAGATTACAAACTCGACATCGTGATTGGTAAGGGTCCGGCTGCCCGTTCGGTACGTCTCGACCTGCCACACTTCACCGTAATCGGCGCCACCACTCGTACCGGTTCTTTGGCTGGGCCACTTCGCGACCGTTTTGGTATCACTCACCGTCTGGAATATTATAATGAATCGGAAATCGGTCAAATTATTGCTCGCACCGCCAGTATTCTCGGCACAGAAATTTCCGAAGAGGCCACTGCTACCCTAGCTGCCCGCTCTCGCCTCACCCCGCGTATTGCCAACCGCCTCATGAAACGCGTGCGGGATTTTGCTGACGTTCATGGTGATGGCTCGGTCGACCTGGACATTGCCATGCAGGCTCTCGGGCTTATGGAAATTGACCCCCTTGGCCTTGACCCGGCTGACCGCAATATGTTGCAGTTAATGCTCGATAATTATGGCAACCGCCCGGTTGGTCTCACCACCATTGCTGCCCTCACCGGCGATGAAGCCACTACGATTGAAGACTATTACGAACCGTTTTTGATTCAACTTGGCTTCATCGAAAAGACCCCACGTGGTCGTATCGTCACCGAAAAAGCCAAGCGTCACCTCGCTTCTCTCTAATCACCTGAAAATATGTTATAATATAATTAATTTAACAGGGAAGCGTATGAAGCAGAAAAATTATAATCCAAAATTGGGCATTTCTCTTGAGGCTGGCGAGCGAATTGTTCTCGAAATTAAACGTACTAAAATTATTCCAATTTTAATTTTTGCCGGAGCTTGTCTAGCTAGCATTTTGCTTTTTGCTCTCTATATTTTGATCAATGCTGGTAATTCTTTCGTCTTCGCCCTTGATGCTAATGGCCGCGCTTTCTTCCTCTTGGTTATCGCGATTGTGCTTGGTACCGTCTGGATTGCGACCTTGATTAGCCTTAATGTTTATACCACCAATAAACTTTTTGTCACTAATAAGCGTCTGATTCAACGTGTCGCTAATTCACTTTTTGACACCGCGATGAATGTGATTGATTTAGTTTCTGTGGAAGACGTATCTTTTAAGCAAGCCGGTCTTTTCGAGCATCTCTTCGAGGTGGGTACGCTTCGTATGTCAACTATCGGTGACGAAACTACCTATATTTTTAAATATCTCGATACCCCTACTGATGAGCTTGAAACTATCACTCATTATGTTCATATCGAAAAGGGTGAAATTCCAGCTGACGCTGAATGTGAAGTCCCAGCTGATACTGACAAAAAATCGCTTTCTGAAATTTTAGCCGCTAAGAAAAACCAAAAATCTGAAGCCAAGCCAGAAACTGCTACTCCGAATACCATTCATATCGATCATCGCGCCCGTCAGGTTAAAGAAACTTCCTCTGAGGAAGCTGACACTTCGTCTGAAGAGTCCGACACTTCACTTGAGAAAACTGACCTCGCTTCTGTTCCGGCCGACACTTCTTCTGACACCCTAAATGTGCCAAATCTGGAAAAATAGCTCTCACACCAAATTTCTCATAAAAATAGTTCCTGGCTGGAACTATTTTTTCTCGAGAACTCTCCACTTTAACGATTTTTTAACGCCAGGCGAATCTGGTCTTCTACTGGCAAATCTGCGTCAATTTCTTTTAATGCCTCAGTCGCTTCCTTTAGATTAAAGCCAAGCGCCATCAGAGCATCGAGAGCTTCATTGTTTTCCGGTTTCTTCACCTGAATCTCTGCGCCCGTGTAATGGCTTGGTAATCCTACCTTATCTTTTAGATCCACAATTACACGCTCCGCTGATTTTTTACCTACACCACTCGCCTTGCTAATAAAACCGCTATCCGCATTGGCGATGGCATTACGTACTTCTTCTGGCGTCCCCAGAGAGAGAATCGCCATACCAGCCTTCGGGCCAATCCCATTCACGGAAATTAACATTTCAAAAATCTTCTTCGCCATCAAAGTGGTAAAGCCATATAAATCTTCCGAAGTCTCGCGTACTGCGTGATAAGTGTAAAATTTCTTAGTTTCCCCCACATTAATTTCTTCAAAATCAATTGCCGAAAGATTCACTTCATAACCCACACCATGCACATCCACAATAATCTGCCCGGTGAATTTTTCTACAATCGTACCTTCTACGTGTGCTATCATGTAACCATTTTAACATAAGAAAAAACGGCTCATCGCCGTTCTATAATTTCTTTTGGTAGTACCGACTGGGATTGAACCAGTGACCTTAGGCTTATGAGTCCTACGCTCTAACCAGCTGAGCTACGGTACCACTTTCTGGCGGAAGGGACAGGATTCGAACCTGCGAAGCGTTAACTTGCCGGTTTTCAAGACCGGTGCCATCAACCACTCGGCCACCCTTCCACTTACTATCATAACAGAAAATATCCTCCCCGTAAAGTGAAAAATTGTCCAGGAGCCCGCGAAGGCTCCTTCTAAAATTAAGCTGCGTTAGTGAAGACGTTAATTACGTCATCGAGATCATCTACGGCATCCAGTAGTTTGTCTACCTTTTCCGCATCTGCCTCGCTCACCTCTACGGTGTTATTTGGTAGATATTTGAGTTCTGCAGAATCCACATTGAGTCCAGCATCAATCAAATTCTTACGTACTTTCATCAAATCGGTTGGTTCGGTAATAATTTCGATGCCATCCTCTTCCTCGTTGGCATCTTCTGCGCCAGCATCTAGGGCAGTCATTAGCGCATCTTCACCCCTGTCTTCGATGAAAATCACACCCTTACGTGCGAATTGGAACATCACGGATCCAGGGTCAGCCATGCGGCCACCGTTCTTTGAAAGTGCATTGCGAACTTCTGGCATGGTACGATTCTTGTTATCGGTAGCAATTTCAATAATCAAACCAATACCGGCTGGTCCGTAGGCCTCATAGGTTTCTTCAATTAAAGCTGCTGCATTTTTATCAGCTGCACGCGCAATCGCACGTTCAATGTTTGCCTTTGGCATGTTAGCCTTGCGAGCTTTTTCTAGTACCATCGCAAGAGATGGATTCATGGATGGGTCGGCACCAGCACGCGCAGCAATCGCGATTTGGTTACCAATTTTGGTGAAGGCTGCACCACGCTTTGCGTCCACGATTGCTTTTTGGCGCTTGGTGGTAGCCCATTTACTGTGTCCAGACATAATAACCCCTTATTTTTCCTAATAATAACTTTGTATTATTATAACATTTTTTCAAAAAAGCAAAAGGGGCGCAAATCTTGCGTCCCTTAAATTTCTTAGCCTGCTTCACTGGATTGAATTAAGTCATTTCTTAAGTTTTCAAATCGTGCTCTTACCGTTGGAATTTTAGTTTCCGTGGCCACCGTTTCGAAATTCCGCATTGGCCAAAACCTCTCCAGAGTCTCCCGAAATAATTTTGTGGTAGTATTGAAACTTTCGACATAATTATCAAACTCTTCAATCGTCCACGCGATTAATTCGGTACTGCGATAAGTTTTTTGCACCCGATGACTATGCATGGTGGATTTACATTGGTTGAGAAGACCTCTCGCCATATCATTGATCAATCTTAGGATATTGCTCTGATAGGAATTACCCTTTTCATCCTGGCCAATCAATATACATTGGGCCTTCACCACGAGTGACATCCTGTCGATTCTTTCGTTTAATGTCAATGTGATTTCGTCAGACATTTTTTGTAACTTAGATTTGTCAAAGTACATAATTTCCCCCTCTTTCTGTAAAATAAACAGGCTACCCCTATATTATATCATATTTTGTAATTTTTTACCTCTTTTGCACCATATTCCATTAGTTTGTCAAAATCATTATATTTATAGTAAAAATCTATTAATTGGTCTCTTAGAGGATTAAATTCTGTATAACTTTAATCCTGCAGCGTCATAATTGGCTTCCAAGATTCATCAAGTAAGGCCGTCAGAGACTCCTTCAAAATATAATATTCTCCCTTTGAAAGACGAGAGACTACAGATTCGGGATTTTCTCGATAATAATAATTAGTTTGAAAATGCATCAGTTCATGCAAAATTCCATCGAGCGGCATCCCCCAAAGTTCGTTATCGATTTTTGCATAGGTAAAAATCGCCCCCTCCTCATAATAAACAATCATCGCTGGAAAAGTCGTGATCAAGAATAATAAATCCTCACTCGGTGACACTGCCTCTGGTGAAATTTTATGAATTTCCTTAGCGCGATTTTTCGCACAATCTTTAATTGCTAGGGGATGCTCCGTCACTTCTTCGAGTCGCCTAATCGCTAATTCAAATTTTTCATTTAATTCATCACTCATGATTTGCTTAAATCGCTCCGGCGTCATCTCGATTCGTGCATTTCTTTCTTCGAGGTAGGGGATCAGAATCTTCTTCGCTTCCGAAAAATTTAACCCCATAATCTTTTCTGCCATCTCAATATCCTGAGCGTTTTTTAATTTTTTTATCCCACCAAAATTATTCAGGGAATTATACCAGTTATAAGCATCTTGGGTGATATCGTAAATTATCTTGTAGGCGACCATCTATTAACTCTAATATAGCCTAGTCCACCTATTCCGTCTACCGATTTTTCTCTCCCTTGCATTATTCTTTAAAATCGCTAAAATGAAACTAAAAAGGAGAGCTATTATGCCAATTTTAATCTTAATTCTTATCGCTCTATTCGTGGTAATTCCAGGAATTCGCGTGGTTAATCAATACGAGCGCGGTGTGGTCCAGCGCCTCGGCCGTTTTCGTCGCATTATGGAACCGGGTCTTCACGTAATTATCCCTTACATTGATACTATGCGCACGGTTGATGTTCGTACTACCCCGATGGATGTGCCGAAGCAGGAAGTCATTACCAAGGATAACGTCACGGTAAATGTCGATGCCGTGGTTTATTTCCGCGTGATTGACGCGAAGAAAGCTGTCTTTGAAACCACTAATTATGCTTACGCTACCTCTACTTTTGCTCAAACTGCCTTGCGCGATGTTACTGGTAACTTTGATCTTGATGAATTACTCTCTAAGCGTGACAAAATTTCCAGCCAAATCAAGGAAATCGTTGATACTCAAACTGATAAATGGGGTATCGATATCGAAAGTGTGAAGCTCCAAAATATCGAACTTCCTTCCGACATGAAGCGCGCCATGGCTAAGCAAGCTGAAGCTGAACGTGAACGCCGCGCTGCAATTATTTCTGCGGAAGGTGAAAAAGCCTCTGCGGCTGCCGTAGCCGAAGCCGCCAATTTACTAGCACAGACTCCTGGTGGTCTCAATATTCGTACTCTCCAAACTCTCGAAAAAATCAGCACCGACCCATCCCAAAAGACCGTCATTCTTCTCCCTTCCGATCTCGCTGGCGGCTTGAAAAATCTTTTCAAGTAAGTTATGGCTCGAAAGTAACATAAAAAATAGCGTCATTTGGCGCTATTTTTCTTCGAACATTATATAGTTTTTTAAGATTGTCACGAAGTGGTTTTTTGGTAAATTAAATTTCTTGTGTGGTGCATAGTTTTTAATTGCAGAAAGAAAATCCGCTAGTTGTTTCCGCGTCAAACTATAGCCGTGCATTAAGCAAATTTCTCTTAGAATCTCTAACGCCACTTTCTCATCAACCGCAAGAAAGAGTTCTTTTTTGTGAAAATTTTTCCCCACAATGGTCTGCTTCGCTAATTCCGCCACTAATTTTTCAATTTTACCCCTTAACTCGTTTTGCTTCTCAAACAGACTAATGATATCTGTACGCGCCCTCTCGTCTAGTTCCGCCATTTTTTTTCGTACTCGATTACGTAAATAATCTGCTTCATAATTGGTTGGGTCCTGTCGAAAACATATATTTTGTTCACCAGCAAATTTCAGTACGTCCCGTTTCCACATCTTAGTAATAATAAAAGGCCGCACAAGATCATCCCCATAAAAAGGTGTAAGTCCCCGCCAGCCGGTACCACGAATCAAATTAATCACAATCGATTCTACTACGTCATCCAGGTGGTGTGCAGTACAGAGGGTGCCGCCCTCTTTTTTTTGAATTGTTTTAAGAAATTCGTAGCGTTTCTTGCGTGCCAATTCCTCTGAAACTCCCTCCCCAAGCTCCAACTTAGTTTCATAAAATTTCACTCCCAGTTCCTGGCATTTTCGGCGCACAAAATCTGCATCGTTCGCACTAGATTTGCGCGTACCGTGGTCAATATGCGCTACGACAATATTGGCATGTGCATACATGGCAAGAAGCGCCATTGAATCCACGCCACCCGAAACTGCCAAGATTAATTTCATGATTCTATTATACTCTATCTCATCTCTGTTATAATATAGACATGAATTCCGCGAATATTCGAAATTTTTGTATTATTGCTCACATCGATCACGGCAAGTCGACTTTGGCCGACCGCATGATGGAGATTACTGGCACCGTTGAAAAACGCCAGATGAAATCTCAGCTGCTTGATTCCATGGAGCTTGAGCGTGAAAAGGGTATCACGATTAAATTGACTCCTGTACAGATGAAATATAAGGGCTACGAGCTCAATCTAATCGATACCCCAGGCCACGTGGACTTTTCTTATGAAGTTTCTCGTTCTTTGCAGGCGGTTGAGTCGGCGATTTTAGTAGTTGATGCCACCCAGGGTATTCAGGCGCAAACTCTCGCCAATGTCTATCTCGCGATCGAGCAAAATCTCACCATTATTCCAGTGATTAATAAGGTTGATCTGCCGGCCGCGGATGTTGAGCGGGTGTCTAGTGAAATTATTAATCTCTTAGGCTGTGACCCGTCAGAAATTATTCCAGTCTCCGCCAAGACCGGTCTTAATGTCGAAAAAGTCTTAGAGTGCATTATCGAATATGCCCCAGCGCCAAACAAATCTTCTGTCGATACTTCGCTCAAAAATTCTGCAACGCTTCCTGCTTCCAGTTCTGTAATACATTCTGTTTCCAATTCTGCAATAATTTCTACTTCCAATTCTGCGACGCTTCCTACTTCCACCCCTGAAACCCGTGCCCTGATTTTCGATTCCTACTTTGATGATTATCGCGGTGTGGTACTTTATGTGCGTATCGTCGATGGCTCGATTAGTAAAAACGCCGCTATCGAAATGCTTGCTACCAAGACCTCTGGTATTGCCCTTGAGGTTGGTATTTTGAAGCCAGAAATGTCGCACAAAGATAGCCTTAGCGAAGGTGAAGTCGGCTACATCGTGACCAACCTTAAAACCACGCGTGAAGCGAAGGTCGGTGATACCGTTACTCTGAAAAAAGCTCCCGCAAAAAACCCTCTACCTGGTTACAAAAACGTTCTCCCGTTTGTCTACGCCGGATTTTTCCCAGTCAGTAATGATCAATATAAAGACTTAAAAGAAGCTATCGAAAAGCTTTCGCTCTCTGATTCTGCTCTACGTTTTGAGCCAGAAAATAGCCCAGTCTTAGGCTTCGGTCTCCGCATCGGCTTCTTGGGTCTGCTTCATATGGACATTATTAAGGAACGTCTTGAGCGTGAATTTAAGCTCGACCTCGTGGTTACTAATCCTTCGACCAACTATGAAGTCACCTTAAATTCTGGTGAAGAACTCGAAATCAAGTCTGCAGCTAATCTTCCAGATGCTTCATCTATCGCTGAAATTCGTGAACCATGGGTGAAAGGAGAAATTATCCTCCCAGTTTCCATGATTGGTAATGTCTTGCAGCTTATCGTCGAAAAGCGTGGTCTGCAGAAAAATATTTCCTACCTCGAAGATCGTGCCCTGATTGATTTCGAGGCGCCAATGGCCAATCTCCTGACCGATTTTTATGATCAATTGAAGTCTCTCACCTCTGGTTATGCTAGTTTTAACTATGAAATTAATGGCTATCGCGCAGAAGATTTGGTGCGTGTCGATTTTCTCGTAGGTGGCGAAAAAATGGATGCCTTGGCTCTGATGTGTCACCGCTCGGAGGCTGATGCGCTCGGTCGTTCCATTACGAAGAAACTTAAAGAGGTTATTCCACGTCAAAACTTCGAAGTTGCCTTGCAAGCAGCCATCGGTGCACGCATTATCGCTCGTGAAACCATCGGCGCCTTCCGTAAAGATGTCACCGTGAAAATTCACACTGGTGACCGTGATCGTAAGGCGAAGTTACTTGAGAAACAGAAGCGTGGTAAAGCACGTATGAAACGTTTTGGTAAGATTGATATTCCATCTGAAGCTTTCACCGTCATGCTAAAACGCGACTAAAACTGAAATAAAATAGGCGCCCATCTCGCGCCTATTTTTATCAATGGAAAGTATTGTTCAATTACTTTAATTTTTCATTGTTCAACTAGTTTAATTTTTGCTTGATTTTTGCCAAAGTTTTTTCAAAAACTTCTTCTCGTGAGCCGCTTGCATCAATTTCAATCAAGAGTCCCTTCTCACGATAATATTCTAGCACTGGTAAAGTTTTCTGATTAAATTCATTTAACCGCCTCAAGAAAACTTTCAGGGAAGCATCGTCTGCGCGTTGCTCGCGACCGGCACCCACCAGATTTAACATAAAGCGACGAATTACTTCTGCCTTGGCTAATTTTAGATAGACTACCGCCCTTGTCGGGTGTCCTGATTCGATAGTTTTTCTTAAAATTTCTTTTTCCTCACCTGACCAACGCCCCACGCTCGAGAGAATGAGTGGTGAATTCTTCAGTTCCGCCTTATCGAAATAGGGAAGTACGATTTTATAAAATAAATCCGTCGGCGCGAGTGAACCATCCGCGGTTAAGGCCTGTTGATTTTCTGCCTCATACTGGCGAATCATCGCCCCAGAAGAAAGTAGTTTCCCATCGAAATAGGCCGCCAATTTTTCCCCTACCGTATCCTTGCCGCACATCGGTAGACCGAAGATATTGATGCTGCCGGTGCCCAATTTGGTTTTTAATAAATCGCGCTCGTCCATTTTCGCCCCTTTTAAATATTTTACATATTCTATCATAAATTTATCACTTCGCACACCACGTGTGTCGCTTCGCCCACCACGCGTATTACTTCGCCAACTATGTGTAACTCTTCGCCCACCGCACTTTTTGTCT
>CAUUCN010000001.1:0-69106 GCA_963543945.1 uncultured Candidatus Saccharibacteria bacterium | reverse complement strand
ATAATTTTAAGAGGAGGTAGGAAAGAAAATGGGAGAGTATGAAGTTAAGCGAGGCATTCGATGATTATCGAGATAGTTATATGATATTAAAAGGGCGCTCTAGAAGTACCATAGAACACCACGAATATAAAAAAGAGTCGATTGTGAAATTCTTAAGTGATAAACCTATTGAAGAGGTTAGCACTTCTGATATTAGTTCATGGTACAAATTTTTATCGAAAACCAGGTCTCAGAATACTGTCAGGAATTACATTTCGACGATAAGAGAAGTCTTAGACTACATGAATCTTAGAGGTGTTAATTGCCTTAAAAAATCTCTTATTCCGGCGCCAAAACGGCTCGATCATATACCTGAATTTTTAACTCCAGAAGAGGTCTCAGATATGATTAAAAACGCTTCTAGTCTTCGTAATAAATGTGTCATATCACTGTTATATAGCTCTGGGATTCGTCTATCTGAACTCATAAATCTAAACCGTGGCCAAATCGTAAATAAACGCTTTACAGTTATCGGTAAAGGTTCGAAAGCCCGTCTTTGCTTTATTGATGAGAGAACTGAGAAGTTACTTAATGATTACCTCGAAACAAGAAAAGATAATTGTGAGGCATTAATTATATCAGTGCGTTATAAAATGAGGATGACCGCGACAAATATTCAATTGCTTATTAAAAATAGTGCCAGAAATGCCGGAATTTCTAAAAAGGTTACGCCACATACTTTAAGACATTCATTCGCGACTAATTTATTAGTCAATAATGTCGACATAAGATATATCGGAAAAATGCTCGGACACTCCTCAATTCAGACCACTATGCAATATACTCATGTGGTCGATAATGACCTAGAAAACAGATACAGAATGGGACACACTATATAAAAAGTTTTCCACAGACTTTTGCCAAAAATGTATAAAATATAAGCATTTTAGTATTGCATTTTTTCGCGTATAGGAGCATAATAGATAGCAAGAAGAAGTGCTAATAAAACTAGACTTCTAAGAACATTAAAGCGATAATTCGCTTTAACCTACTTCACGGTGATAAAGCAATGCATTCGCATTGATGAGGTCGGGGGTTTGAATCCCCCATGCTCCACCAAATAAGAATTTTTTAAGATACTCAAATGGGTATCTTTTTTTAATCACCCATTTGGGTGATTTTTTCTTTCAAATGGGGAACAAAAAAATAACATTAGTTGACAAACTAACCATATTTAGATTAGAATCCAATAAAAGAGACCATTCGCTAGGTTTTGTTCCTAGGACAAGAGGGTCTCTTTTATCTATATCTTTTATTGACAAAATCCCAACCTAGCCATAATATATAACCAAAAGCTCGACCATCGTATGTTTTGGGCAGGGAGCTTTTTATCTCCCCCCCGATATGGTTCGGGACTAGGGAGATTTTTTCTACTTCAAATTCCAATTTACCTATATTACAATACATTCATGAACCACAAACTCTTTATCGTGAAACTTGATTTTAAGCCAGAGCTAAAACGTCATCAAGTTCTTTCAATTTTATTGTCAAAAGATAATCTCCTTCCCACAGCAAAATCGCTCACCAAATTTCATGAAATCTTCAACAATCAACCTAAATTCGGAAAAATTTTTTTCGAAACTCCAGACTCCAAATATTATTTTGCAATCATCACACCAAATAAGATTCCCGAAAATTATTCTTACATAAAATTTTCAAACCTTTCCGAAAACTCCACCCCAGATTACAAAATCATTCTTAAGGCCATTAAAATCCTCGGCTACGAATTTTAGTTATAAGATAATCACTTAAATTCAGATAAAGACTTATAATATGACCATGATATTCTACACCAAATCACAAAAAGCCAACTATACCCATATTCATGCTTATGCTTTT
Organism: uncultured Candidatus Saccharibacteria bacterium; assembly: GCA_963543945.1. Taxonomy (GTDB): domain Bacteria; phylum Patescibacteriota; class Saccharimonadia; order Saccharimonadales; family Saccharimonadaceae; genus Nanosyncoccus. The sequence continues at coordinate 67,228 of CAUUCN010000001.1, read as the reverse complement.
TATGATTTATTTTTAAGTGAACTAAAAAGACAAAATCTGACGGATTCTAATTTTCAAATTAACGTCGATATCGATGGCAATGTCGCCACCTGGACCCTCGATACTACAGATCCAAAAATCCAAAATATCTTCCAAAATCTAACCATCCACCAAATTTTTACTGACCACCAAATCAGTGACGCTATTGCTAAAATTTGTCATAAGAATAATCTAAAACCACACCTCAAAAATCTCAATCTACTAAAATCCGAGCTAAATCGCATCGAATTCCAGACCAAAAAACCCGAAATCTCTGACGACTCCCTAACTTCAGACGCTATAGACCTCATCAAACCTCGTCCCTAACCCAGAAATCCTGTTATAATAGATTTATGAAAACAATCTTAACCGGCATTCGCATTAACTCCGACCTCACCCTCGGCAATTTTCTTGGCGCCATGCTTCCGATGGTTCGCCTTGCCAACCGTTATTCTAGCACCCACCACGTCAATATTTTCGTCCCCGATCTTCATTCGATTATTAGTGAAACCGATGGTGATCTTCAATCCAACATGCTCCGCACCATCCGTTATTATCTCGCTGCCGGCCTCGAATTGAACGAAAATGTGCATTTTTATCGCCAATCTTACGTGCCAGCCCACACCGAACTCGCTTGGATTTTGAATTGCCACACTACCATGGGTGAAGCTCTTCGTATGACTCAGTACAAGGACAAAAGTCATAATGGCAATCTTTCCACCAATGTCGGCATTTTCGATTATCCAATCCTCATGGCCGCCGATATTTTGCTTTATAGCGCCAATTATGTGCCGGTCGGGGAAGATCAATTCCAACACATCGAACTCACCCGCAACATCGCCGAGCGCTTCAATCATAAATATGGTGAAATTTTTACCATTCCAGAAAACACCGAAAACCAGGTCAAATTCATGTACGGTAATACCCAATCTTTCGCACTACGTATTCGCGACTTGATGAATCCTGAGAAAAAAATGAGTAAATCCGCCGATTCCGACAATAGCAAAATTATGCTCGCCGATCTTCCAGAACGTATCCGCAAAAAAATCATGTCTGCCACCACTGATTCACTCGCTGATATTAACTTCGATTTCAAAACCCAACCAGGCATTTCCAATCTCTTGCAAATCCTTGCCGCCATCACCGACACCCCACTTCGTAATCTCATTGCCTCCTGGCAACACCGCTCGCAATATGGTGAACTCAAAAAATTCGTTGCCGAACGTCTGGTCGAGCACATCTCTAATTTCCAAGCCAAAGTCCAAAACATCACCGACGAAGAAATCTATCAGTTACTCGAGGAAGGCGAAAAATACGCCAATCAAGTCGCCAACCAAAAACTCCTCGAAGTCCAAAAAGCCGTCGGCCTACGCTAAATATTTTAAAATCCAACGCATCATGCAACATTAAAGTGTTTTAAATTTCCAAAATCTCAACCTGTATTAATTAAGGAGAAAAAATGAGTCGAGAACTAGAATTAGAACTTACCTTCCTTGCCAAAGAAATTCCAGAGGGAATTAAAGACACTATTCCGACTCGTATTACCGATGTTTATATTCCTGACACTGCCGAGCACTCGCATCTCCGCCTAAGAAAACGTGGTAATCTATATGAAATTACCAAGAAAACTCCCGTCAAAGATGGTGATGCTTCTGAGCAAATCGAACAAACCATACCTCTTACAAAAGATGAGTTCGAAGCTCTCATCGACTGTAGCCAGAAACGCGTTTCTAAAGATCGTTACAATATTATAATCGAGGATCATAATGCGGAAGTAGATATTTTTCAAGACCAACTTAAAGGTTTAGTCCTAATTGACTTTGAATTCAAAACTATTTCCGAAAAATCCTCCTTCAAGATACCAAGTATCGCCTTAGCTGACGTCACCCAAGAAAGTTTTACCGCCGGCGGCGTCCTAGCTGGCAAATCTTACCAAGACATCGAACCAGAATTAGCGCGTTTCAATTACCAAAAACTATAAAACCTAGTAGGCATATGTATTTATCAAAATCAGAACGAGAAAAAATCATTGCCGCGTATGACTGTGAAAATCTCATAGAAAGCGATCATTATCAGGTTGAGCCTGACACCTGGGTTTATCTTTTTCGCGATAAAAATGAGAAAAAATATGTCTTAATTGATGCCGACTATCTCGATTTTGACTTCGAAGTCTATCCACATCTTTTAAAATTTAATAATAACGAGTTTATAAAACTCGAATTCGTTCTTCAACGTGAAGTACCAGTCAAAAACAGTGCTTCAAAAGAGCAAACATTTGGTACACTTTTATTTGAATATACCGACTAAAGTCTTCTCATCACATTCATTAAATCTTCAATTTTACTAACACACCAAAAAACAATTAATATCTCTTTTTGGTGCTTATGGTTGCACTTGAGATATTAACTTAGGATTATGATTGACATATAACCATAAATGTTATATAATGTCGGCAGATTTGGTATACCCCGAATAACTTACACTTGCTATTCTGGTCATACCAGGATAGCCCTTTTTAGAAAGAGGTGAATTATGATTAAAAAAAGTATTGTAGCAATGTTGGCTGTAGCAGTTTTATCTTTATCAACTGTGAATGCATTTGCCGCTGATGCTGGTGTTTTGGGTTTGAAGCCCAGTGCCAACCAAAGCGGACAAAGCTCCACCGATACTACTGCGAACAAGGAAGTTCAAAGTGATATCCAGTACGATACTGGTAAATACCAGTATCCAGCACAGCAGTTAATTGCTGAAGGTCGCCAATTCGACAAATATAACTGGCGTCTCTATCAGCGTTTCGCTGACGGGCAATTTGACTATAAAGCCTGGGCAAATAGCCTCGGGTACGTTGCAGTTGAATATTCCGACAATAATAATTCTACCGAAAACAATGTTGTCACCAGTAATTTTAATCTCAAAGATTGGAATAATCCATACCTAAATGGCCCATTCACATGGGATAATACCGGAGTAAGATTATTTTCAACAGACAACGATATCATATTTCGGAAAAAAGTTTCAGATGAATCAATTATGCAACTAATTGGATTAGTGCCAGAAGTTGAAATTGTAGTTACATTTGATCCGCAAGGCTGCTGGGAATACCATAAAGCAATTTATGCACCCATGTATTATATGGATGGATACTGGCATAAACATGCGTATTTTAATGAAAAATGGTGGGAAGAAGCAAGAGATACTTCATTTATCAACAAAGAAAGTGCTACCTGGTGGAACGAAAATATCGCTCACACAAAAGACCCTATCCAGCTTTATTATCCAGAGAGACCCGACCTAAAGCTATATATCTCTGGTTTTAATATGGATAGAGTCGCACAGCATAGTCACTATATCGATAATATTTATACCGATGATAATCCGAAGCTAATTGCTGAAAGAGCAAAAAAACTTCAGGAATTCTATTTTAATATGACAGATTTCATTAATACTACGATCTAATTCTCTAAACTTCACTTCTTCAAATTCTATATAAAAACCATCTCCAAATGAGGTGGTTTTTTCTATTCTTTTTATGCTAAAATAAAATTATGAAACGTGTCGTGGGTCAGAAAAAATTCTTAATTAAACATAAAGTAGGGTGCTTATTGGCTCTACTATTTTTATTTATTGCAGGATTTTCCTTAATCAAATTTCTTCCTATTTATGCCGTAACTAGACCTGGAGCTCCAGGTAAAAGTGAAGGCGGAACTGGAGATAAAAATGGCGATTGTTCTGGCACTATTTGTTATAGCATGTTTAAATCTTATGCCGGTGTTTCTTGGGTATTATATAACTTCGATAAGATGGGTATTCCAAAAAACGAACGTGACCATATCCCTTATTCACGTTTTTTAACCAACACAGATCCAACCTACCCAACCAATAACTCTCCTACAAAACTAAAAGCTGGAGACAACGAAGTTTATGGTTGTGGCAAAAGTTCTGGCGTCTATATTTTTGTCTATAATTTCTATAATAAAAACACCCAAAAAGCTACCGGCGCTGCTGCGTTGCCTCTATACTACAAGAACTATCTAAAACATAAATCTAGTGCAAACTATAACATCTTGCATGGAATAGGCAATCGTAAGGAAGATAAAGAAGTCAGGAGGCATTATACCTACGAAGATCGAGATGGTAAGCCGGATCCGATTGAAGTTGAAAAATGGAATCGCGGTGAATTTTCTTGGTTCTGCACTAGAGACACTATTATTGAAGAAGATGACGATAAAAACAAACCTGAACCCCCAGCCACAGCTACCAACACCACTTGTAGTCAAATTTCTGGAGTTGAAGGTATGTACTACAAGGGAACTACCGGCGCAGATACTGGCGTAATTAACCATTCTTACACTGGTTCCTTAGGCCATAATTCTTGGCAGAAAAATCTCAAAGGAAAAAACTTCGTCCTCGCAAGACCAGGAGATCGCGTGCAATTTTATGAAACTTTTTGTTTTTCAGTTCAACAAGTTGGGCGGCAAACCAAAAATCAGCAAGTCAAATACGCCGAGGCTCCACCGGCTAGTCAATTCGAAATTTTCGCCGAAAAGAATGGCGGTAGAAACAATAATTATCTTTTTGGTGATTCACCAGTTCATGATGGACAAATTCACTCTATCAATAATAGTAGCGCAAAACCAATAACCGGAAGCGGTATCACCGCTGAAGATTATGGATTCACCGCACTTTCTCCTACCCAAAAAGCCTCTTCTAGCTATTCCTGTGATACTCGTTATTATAAAATCAATACACCTAAACTCACGGTTGGCTACCAAATACCCGGATTTCTCGATTATCAATCCGGTTGTGATTCTGCCGCCAAGACTGGGAACACCACGGAAGTTGGCACTGTAATTTCTCAAGGTATTCGCTATAACAATCTTCGTGCTTGGTATCATGAATACACCACCTGGGAAAAAGAAAATAAACAAGTCAACCATTATCAAAATGATTCCTATGAAAGTGCTGTAGATGGCGGGAGTTTGGGTTCGTGGGGTCATCAGACAAATCTCAAAAAAAGGAGACCTGTACCCGGCTCCAAATGTACGCCAACCCCTAATGGATGCAGTAGGCCAAAAGAAGATTATTATATTAGAAAATACATTGACGATACCGTCTCCACCCGCTCCGACGGCCAAGATACCTACCTTGAGAAAAAATCCTCTGTCTACACCCCATATAATTTCAATACTTCTATCCATAGCTATATCGAATCTTCCGAAGGCGGTGTTGGTTTTATCGGTAATAAAATCAATATTAGCGCCAATTACGGCGTCACCCCACGTACTAATGAACTAATTTCTAAAACCCCATACGCTACCCATACTCGCCCTGATCAAACCGTCAAAATTTACGAAATGATCGTCGATGAGAATTATCCAGAATCTAGGCTTCAAGAAGAAACTCGCGCCAGTAATACTATCTGTAGTGGCACCGAACAATGTAATCTAGTCGACGAATTTTCAAGAGCCATAAACACAAGCGGTAATTTTTCCGGTGAAAAAAATAATACTGAGTTATACGAACGTACCATCCCAGACAATCTCCCTGGCGCTGGCCTTGGTAAAAAATATTGCACCCGCTCTGTCATCTGGCCAGCCGCTTCTCACGACTCAGCCGAAAATACCATTGAAAATAACACCAGTGGCTCCGCGATGAATGGCGGCAATAATCAATATCATATTTCCGCTGCCTCCTGCGTCACACTTGCCAAGAAGCCAAATTTCCAAGTTCTCGGTGGCGGAATTTACACCAATGGCTCCATTATTACCTCAGTTTCCAATAAAGCCGTCGGTGCTGGTCTCGGCGCCTACCCATCTGCTTCCACTAAATTTTTCGGTTCTTGGACGGAATTTAGCGCACTTGCTGCCGGCAAAGTTAACGGCTTTGGCACTGGTGCTATTCAAGGCTACGAAGAAAATTACAATTTCAATCTGCCAAATGGTGGCGCAGATTCCGCAAGTAATCAAATTGCCTTAAGCCCACTCACGGTTTCGAACGATAATAAATCTGGTGAATCCGGTATCTCCCGTATCGGTTCCGCCGTCCTTGCCCGTCTCAAGGCCCGCTTCCGCGACACCATCATCCGAAATTCTAGTAATACCATCACAAGTCTCACCTCTAATGAGACTTCCGCAAAGAACTATCTCGGCCTCTCCCAGCTCTATCATCAGGGAGATACCAGTCTTAGCGCCATGAACAGTACTGCCAATTTCTATCAGTTTGATCGCGGCGGCAACCTTATCGCGAGAAGCAATACCACTGGTGAGAAGCTCATGAACACCCTCGCCATGTACGTCGATGGCACGCTCACCATCGATCGCAACATCAATATCGCTCACGAAACCTACAACGCAGTGGATGATTTCCCACAAGTTCTCATCTTTGCCAAGAAAATCAACATCACCAGCAACGTCACCAATATCGATGCCTGGCTAATCCTCGACGAAGATTATGGCGATAACCAAATCGACACCTGTTCCGATAACCACTATCCGAACGCTCTCTCTTGCAACGAAACTCTCACCATCACCGGTCCGGTCTTTGCTAGAAAGCTCATCCTAAACCGTACCGCCGGCTCTCATACTGGTGGCGGCCGCGCTGGCACCCACCCACTTCAAACCGGACCAACTGGCACCTACTACGCCGAAGGCTCCATCCACCCTGCCGAAGTCTTCACCCTCCGCGCCGATGCCTACTTCTGGGCCTACCGCCAATCCCTCAGCGGCGGCCAAGCCTACATGGTCTATTCTCGTGAGATTGCACCAAGATACTAAAATCCGGATTTTTCTCTATACAAAATCCATAAATTATGTCATAATATATAGAATGTTAAGAACTGGAAAAAAATTTAGCAAACCTTCACTTTCACGCGTCATTAACGGCGACGTCACCCTGAAGGAAATCGATACCAAAAAGCCACGCCATCGCTTGGATCACTTTTTGGTCGAAAAATACCCAGACTATAATCGCAATACCTTGCAAACTTTCATTAAATCTGGTTATGCCACGGTTAATCAAACTCCAGTCACCAAACCAAACACCGCGATTAACGAAGAAGATATCATTGAACTAAATCTTCCAGATTTTCTCAAGGATTCTGACGCCAAGGCTACCGCTGTCGAAAACCTTAAACCGAAAACCATTTACGAAGACGATAATGTTATTGTCCTCGAAAAACCAGCTGGCTTACTTAGTATGGCCAAAGGCGCCGTTACGTTAGAGCCAACCCTCGAAGATTACGGCCTTCTCGTTCATCGTCTCGACCGCGACACTTCCGGTGTAGTAATTTTGGCGAAAAATCCAGAGACTCAAACTCTGCTTCGTAAACAATTTCAAGATCGTAAAATTCATAAAACCTACTACGCCATCACCGAAGGCGCACCAAAATTACCTGCAGCGCGCATCAATCTACCAATCCAACGCAACCTCAAACATCCTACTACTTTCGTCGTGGAAGCTGGTGGTAAAGAATCCGAAACTTTCTACGAAGTAAAAGCCACCAAGAAGTTTAATCTCGCCGACGTTCAAGAAATCCAAAAACTAATTCAAGCTCACTCAGAATATTCTGGTAAAGAATTCAAGGCAGGGAAGACTTACTCTCTCGTCATGCTTCGCCCAACCACTGGTCGCACTCATCAACTTCGCGTCCACATGAATTACCTCGGCACCCCAATCGTCGGCGACCGTGTCTACGGTTCAGCCAAACCAAACACCACCGACCGTCTCTATCTACATGCCGCTTCACTTGAAATCACCATTCCAGAAAGCCGCCGTGTCACTTTCACCACTGACCTCCCACCAGAATTCCAAATCTTTAATCAATAGGATACTTAAAAATACATCGTAAAACCCGCACCCTTAGCGGGTTTTACTTTTTCTAAACTAAGTTAACACTTCTAGCGAGTTTTACTTTTTCCTAAACTAAGTTAACACTTCTAGCGGGTTTTGCTTTTTTCTAAACTAGACTACAATAGAAGTATGTACTTCGAGAATCTTTCAGAAATCCCTGCTTTAGCCTCCGCTTATTCTTCCACAATTTTTAATCTTGAAAAAAATCCTAATATTCGCGCCACTTATCTCATCGAGCCGGACGAAAAAGATAATAATAAGATCCCAGTTGAAGCTATTCGCGAAATCTTATCTCATCTAAATAGCATTCAGACCTCAGATATTTTTGTTGTCATTAATCACGCCGAAACTCTCACTCCGAGTGCCACCTCCGCCCTTCTTAAAACTCTCGAAGAGCCAAAGAATCATTATCATCTCGCACTTTTTACCAAAAATCCGAACCGCTTACTCGACACCATCCGTTCGCGTTCCGCGATTTTCTATTTCAAAGAGAAGGATTACCTAAAAACCACACCCAAAGCCGACCCCAAAATTTTCGAACTTGCCAAAAAACTACTTGTAGTAAGAGCCAAGGATCTCCCCGTCCTCGCAGACGAAATTATTAAATCTACCCCGAAAACCAACCCCAATTTTTTCTATCAAATCCTCGATACCACTATTGAATTAGCCGAAAAATCTTACTACAAAACCAAAAATCCTATCTTCCTCCAGAAAATTTCCGGCCTCATCGAGACCAAACATCTCACCTCAGATTTTTCCGCCAATAAAAAACTTCAGCTCGTAGCTAACCTCTTATAAGTTCTTATATTTGCTTCCACCATAAGACTAATTCTGCGCACGATAAACTCTTTCATCCACCACTGTCGCTCCTCAAAATTTTGGTATTTTAAGCATTTTCATGTATAATATAAGATATGCTAGGAATTTTCCTCATCTTACTTTTCGTAATTTTTCTGATTTTTTTCGAACCAAAAATCAAAGCCAGGCTCAAAAAACCGGCTCCAGAAAACAAGAATTTTGATGCTCAAATGAAAAAACTTTGGGATATCGCCAAAGTCAGTATGAAAGAACGCAAAACTCTTCGCGCCGAAAAAGCTCTGCTTACTATCTTAAAATTCGACGAAACCAACGCCGCGGCTTACAACCGTCTCGGCATTCTCTATGCCAAATCGCAAAATTACGACGAAGCCATCGAATGCTTCGAAATCGCCCAGTCTCTCGACAGCAACCCATCTTCTCTACATAACGTCGGCCTAATTTACCTCGAGACCGGTGCCTACGAAAAAGCCAGTATGGCCTTTCAACAAGCTCTAAAACTTGAAGGCGATGTGCCAGCTCGTTTTATCGCACTCGCTAAATCCGAAGAAAAACTCGGTCACCGCAAGGCCGCCGTCGAGGCACTTGAATCCGCCTATGCTCTTGATCATTCCATTTCTACCCTTCGCCATATTCTCAGTATTTACGAAGATATGGGTGACGCCGAAAATATCCAAATCGTCACCGCCAGAATCGAGCAACAAGTCGCCGAAGATGAATTAAAGAAAAAACAGGAACTCGCTAAGAAGCAAAAACGCACGGTAGCTAAAAAACCCGTACGCGCCGCGAGACCAGCTAAGATTTTTTATCCGAAAGCTAAAAAACCCACCGCTAAATCCAGTGGATCCACCAGCCAAACCAGCACTGAACGTACTATTCAAGATGCCAAACTTAGTGCCACTGCCGTTTCTCGTCCTGCAGCCGCCCGCACCTCTACTCGTCGCCGCAAGATGATTCAATAGGCATATTCAAAGAATCCACTTGGATAGCTATCTCTTTTTTAAATAATCAATTCGATCTAGTATTTTCACCCATCTCGCGGTTGTGAAGAACTTAAACTCATGCTAAAATAAGAAGGTACATATGAGTACAAATCGCCGCGTTAGCTCAGCTAGTAGAGCAGCCGCCTTGTAAGCGGCAGGTCGTCGGGGCAGAGCCGACACGCGGCTCCACGGATGAAAATTCGTGAAAAGTTTACTTTTCAAAGAATTTGAAGAAGTGGTGCAAGTGTGCTTTTGCACACGCGGCTCCACGGATGAAAAATAAAAAAATGAGTTCCTTGGAACTCTATTTTTATTTTTAAGGCTTAAAATTTAGAATTTATTCTATAATTTTAAGTTTTAAAAATTAAAATAAGTAGCGTAGCAATATTTTTTTATTTTTAAGAGTGGCCGCGTGTACCCTAGTACACGCCTTTACCTACATACTACCATCTTTGCATACCCTGCCGCATCTTTCACCATTCTCTCGCAATGGCCATATCCCTTATCCACCACCAATTTTGCTTCCGGATATTTCTTCGGAATTTTTCTTTTTGCCAATCTCAAATCTGAATCTTTTTCACCATAAGAAAATACGCAAGACTTTTGCATTTCAGTATCCATTTTCGGTAGTCTCACATTCGAGCAGTCCCGCACAATATTTTTTATACTCAGAGGATCCATCTTCAAAAATCTCTCCGCCATCACCACCCCAGCTTGACTTCCAAACATTTTAGACATTTTCCTTACCGCTAACTTCGGATCTTTTAAACCTTTCTTCTGTTTCATGAGCATTATTTCTGTCATTAAAAATCCACCCAATCTCGAGTTTTCATAAAAACTTACACCCTCGAAAAATAGTCGCCTAAATCTAATTTCACCGCGATTCAATATCTCAAATAACACCACCCCACCCAGCGATGCCGCAAAACCCAAATCTATCTTAGTCACTCCGTGTTCTAATAAATATTGCGTTAAAATCCGTGCCTCTTCCGCCGCGCTAACGTACACCTCAATCATTGCCTCACCGTGCCCCGATAAATCTGGTATAATGAAACGATATTCATTAGTTTCTTTCAAGATGTTCTCCACCAAATATCTCCTCATCGGCTCACTCGAAGCCAACATTGGGTGTATTAAAAGCATTACCTTTAATTTTTCTGGATACAAATCATGTATCACCATAAAACATCTCCTTCTCGAAGAGAAAAAAGCTCCGACCTTGACGATCGGAGCTACGCTTGCTTCACAAAAGGGTGCCATTTTTGTTAGTCAAGCCACATGATAAAGACCCTCTCGGATCGCCAAAAATCACACTTATCATAAATCTCTCTCCCAAAATTTATTCAATAATGGCATCCTTGAATCTATATTAGCACAAACAAAATAAAATGTAACAAAAATCTGAAAAATTCCTGAAAAATCTTTTAAAAAAAGAGTCGTTTAAAAACACACAAATTCTATCTTACCATAAACATTATCAAAATCAATAAAATTTTTACATTTTTCCCACCAAAAGTTATAATAAATCTATGGAAAATTCTACACCTCAAAATACTCAGTCCGCTAACAAAAAACGCGCCCAGCTCGCCTCTTTAATCGTTCTTGCTATTCTTGCAATTCTTTCAACCGTTGCTGTAATTGTGATGCCGCTTATGAATAAAAACTCCTCAGACAAGTCAGCCGAATCAAGCCTAAATGAATCAACCGAATCCACTCAGACCGAGAATACCAATCAATCAACTCCAAAACAATCCCAAGGAACTGAATTCGCCTTTAATCACGAATCCGACATCGATCTTGGTAGTAACAAATCAAATATTTATATTTTCTGGGGTGACGGTTGCCCACATTGTAAAGCTCTCGCCAAATTCATTTCCAAACTACCAGCTGAAACCAAAAATAAAGTTAATATCTATTCTTTCGAAGTTTGGAGTGACAAGGATAATAAAACCCTCATGAAGAATTTCGGTAAATTCCTAGACCAGGACGTGCGCGGCGTACCATTTATGGTAATCGGTGATAAGATTTTCGACGGATATAGTTCTGGCGATACTAAAACCGACCAGCAAATTCTCGATGCCATCAACACTATCATCAAGAACCAGGGAAGCACTGATCAATACAAGCTCTACAAAAAGGCCTGATTTCACGAAGAGCATAAAAACTATTTCACGCGAACAGATTGTGATTTAGTACGTATTCCAAAATTTTACAATCTCTTTGAGTAAAATAACACTGAATCAACGAGTTTTCATCTGAATAACCTTTATGTTCAATGATAAACTTTTTCATATTTTTTAAGACATCCACTGGGTTCATCTTTAAACATTTGGCATCGAATTTAATTTCATCCCCATCGGGGTGAATTTCTTGCGCCTCTCCATATGGCTCCGCTATAAATATATGCGAAGTTTGCGTCTGATCTTTTACAACTCCAATCTTGCGTATATTTTTTACCATATAACCAGTTTCCTCATAAGCTTCACGCATAAAAGTCTGCTCCGGAGTCTCATTGTTTTCCTTACCACCTCCAGGTAACTTGTATTGACCAACCCGCTCTTTAAAGAAAACCAAAATATCACCATCAGAAAATTGTATCACTCCCCGAGATGCTTCTCTTGGCCAACAATCTACAAAATCATCAAGAAAGATATTTCCATAATCCTCATAAATAATATTATCGTTAATAACTTCATCTGTCACAGTATTAGTCTCATCTTTCTTATTCATATTATAAAGTGGTTTTATAATCCCATGTCCACCCCTAATTTAAACTCATTGAAGCTCCCATCAAGTCACATTACACTCATCATATACTATTTATCTTATTTTAGGTAGTTTCATTATTGGAGTTATTACTTTTATGTTTATGCTTTTTCAAGTATAAACTTATAATTAAAAACACTTCTCATAGTAAGTATTTTTCTTAACTAAAAAGCCCCGCATTCCTGCGAGGCTCTTTTTTTGGAGATTAATTGCGACTTACGATAACATTGGCATCGATATCCTTAAACAAATCATCGCGGTTAAAGTTAAACTCGTGCTCAACCAGAGCATCGGTACTATCCTTGATGTAAGTCGGGATGTACCATAAAATCCGAGATGTAACTACCAGGCTGTGACTCGAGCCGGTCTCTCAGGTCTTCCACTCCTCTGATATTAATAATACCTCAGGTGTAGCATCCTTACTCGGTCCGATTACTTTCGTGGTAGAATCTTCTTTTGATGTCTTCGTAATCACGTTTTCTTTTTCGTGACTCACTTTCGCGTGACTCACTTCCGTATTCCTCAGTAGTTTCCAGTCCAGAAGGCCACAAAGGCATAAAATCATCCTCATCATAGAAACCACCTGGGATAAGACCAAGTGTCAAATATTGTAGTGATTGTAGTGCAATATCCATCGAATCATCCATTATGTACCTCCTTCTTAATGTGCGTAGAGTAAAAGTTATCTATCTAACTATATTCTATATTTTTTTAAAAATTTATCAATATTAGCATAATAACAATATCTACCTATTTTTATTGGCAAGACTTATTGCCTTTTTATTGCAAAGGTCCTGGACCTTAACGGACAGATTGACATAACCATTAAAATGTGGTAATATATCTCTGATACATTTTGATTTTTGTTGCATGTTCACAAGAAAAGGGGGTCAAAAATGAGTACATTTTTTTATCAAACAATTGCAATTTTAGGTTTCACGGAACTACCGAGAATATGGCAGTGGATTATCGTTTTTATGGTAATCAATTCGGTCAGCGCAGCTATTCTGCGTAAGGCTCTAATTTCTGCCACCACTCGGGTTCACACAGTACGTCATGGCAAAGCCAATGGCAAAGCAGATTTCTTCCAAATCTGCGGAGTACAAAATTCCTCAATTAGTGCATTTAACTATATTTTAGATCATTTGCACGATGGTGACGGAGTTTACGCACTCTGTTACAGCAATTTCGGCTTTGATGTGCCGACCTACGTTACAGCTATGAGAAAGGCTGTTGTTCGGCGCAACAAGGAATTTAAACGCCTCAGCCGCACCACAATTGGTCACTCCATTAGTATAGGCGACATCGTCATCCACAAAATGGAAAACAACTTCGATGCAACCTTCAGCCTGAATCCTTGCACCTATGGGTTTTTCCTTAAAGAGCCGCTTCATACACTGCTCAAATATGGCGGACCGCTCCTACTCACGTCAAGATTTCTTTTAGGCTGGCTGGGCTTTATCCCGATCATTCCCAATTTCGATCTGGAAAAAACCAGCAGCTCTCTTGCGTTATTGATTGACCAATATCTGGCTCTCCGTAACAATACTAGGGACCTTGGCGATGATAATTTGCCAAGAAATTTAATCCTCTCTGAAAAAGATTATTTGCTAGATAACGAAGTAGTCCGCAAGACTTTCACCGGAGCACACTATGCAATGACTAGCAATCCCCATGGAGACACTCGAAACACTTCTGATCTTCTGAAGCCTTATTATGATTTGTGTGGCTTCCGCCGTACATTTCGGCCGATCACATTCGAGGTAGAAATTCCGGAGGATGAGAAAATTATTTCTTTTTATCATCACCACGGCGGTCCCAAAATAGCTAAACTTGATTGAAATTAAGTAAAAATAACTCGACTGATAACTTAAACTCATACCCAATTTCAAACAAAAGCTAAACCTGAATACCTAACTTAAACCTAAAAAATTGCAAAACGCGCAAACTTTGCGCAAAAATGGGGCGCCCACAAGCGCTCCTTTTTATTTCTTAAAAATGAACCCAATATTCCATGACTACACCCCTATGCTCTATGAAATTTTTCCATGTCTTTTCTTTCCAGAAACCTGTTGAAAAATCCGCCCCAACTTGCTATAATATTCCTATCTGTCTGGGCTTGGCTCACGCCAGCAGGTGGATGAATTTTAAAAGCTGGAGTAGTCTAGCGGCAATGACAAGAGACTGTAAATCTCTCGGGTTACACCTTCGTAGGTTCGAGTCCTACCTCCAGCACCATAAGTTCATTAAAATCCCCAGTCAAATTGATGTGGGAATTTTTATATGCCGCCTTAGCTCAGTGGTAGAGCACTTCCATGGTAAGGAAGGGGTCTCGAGTTCAAATCTCGAAGGCGGCTCCATGAGGAGAAAATAACAAAATAAAACCCACAGGGGTTTATTTTTTATTTTCGACGAATGGAGTAGCCGCGAAGCCAGGCGTGCTTCATGAGAGAAATATCTAGTTCGAAGAACTCTATTTTTATTTTTAAAATTTAAAATTTAGAACTTGTTCTATAATTTTAGGTTTTAAAAATTAAAATAAGAAGCATAGCGATACTTTTTTATTTCGACGAATCAGACGACTATATGCAAAGCATACTAGGAGGCTTTTCACATTTACCCGCAGGGGTTTTAAAAATTCAGGATTTGTTCTGGTATAATATTTATAGATAGATTCTCCTTTTATTAAGTGATGTTAATTCAAGTATAGAATCTACTTTTTTGATGGCAATAATCTTACCGTGTTATGTTGCAAAGGTTCTGAGTTATTACGGACATATTGACATTTTAAAGCGTTTATGTTGTAATTAAAAAGTTAGGTTAAATCTAAAGTAGTTAAAAAATTTGGTCACCTTTTAAAGGAGGAAAAACCATGATGAATCTTAATCTTTTAGGTAACCCGTCAATCGAGAAAATTATTGCAACTACACTGTTTGATTCGCTCGAATCTCTTGCACTTTGTTCATGCTATGATAATCTCACTGGTATCCGTGGAATCGGTCCCAAAAAAGCTAAGGAAATCAAAGAAGTATTGGAAAAGCATGGTTTACGCACGAAGCTTTCCAACGAGGAATATTTTTTGGTTGATATTTTTGCCAATGATAATCGCTCCGAATTAATCAACAAGTTTGATTTGCGCACGAAGATTCCCAACGAAGAGTACTTTCTGGTCGATTTTGCCATTAATAATCGCCCCGAATTAATCAACCATTTTTGGGAAAATCCAATGACGGATGATCAGAAAAATTGCCTTTATAGTATCCTTTGCTCAAGTTTATTTGAGAAGGAAAACGCAATTTTAAAGCTTCACTACGGATTAGGCTGCGAGCGTATGTCTCTTGAAGAGATTGCTCAGAAATATTGCTCTACCAGAGGATACATTAAGCAAATTCTGGCAAAAGCAAAAATAAAACTTAGGCGTCCGAGAATAAAACGACAATTGGGATTGCTAATGGTGAGCAGATTAGAGCTTCAGTCGCGTTTATTGGCAACAGAGGGAGGGTTATCTGTTGCAAAGATAATTCTCGAGTATTATGAACAAAAATACGGAAGGACAGCACCTGTCGACGGTCCAATTGAAGTGCTCAACTTATCTACTCGCACTTATAGCTGTCTGAGACACGCCGGAATCAATACAATTGAGGAGGCAAGGAATGCTGATTTAACCAAGTTCCGCAATTTTAGCCGCCGTTCTATAGAAGAGATGATCGAAAAAATAAGCAGTTTGTAAAACAGCCTATGCTCTTTGATTAAAGCTCTCGCTTCGGCGGGGCTTATTTCATAAGCAACGTTAAGATCCAGGACCTTTGTAACAAATATTGGCGGAATCTTGTCAATAAAAATAGGTAGATCCATACTTAAGAATAACAACAAACGTAAATAGGAGATCTACTTGTACATATTATACTAGAACAAGTTCTATAATTTTAGATTTTATTCTATGTCACGACTATCCACACTCGAATTAATCTCATCGTAATCTTTCTGTGTATAATATCCCGAAACTGGCTCACCGTTATTATCACCATCATTATCATCATTACTGTAATCTGGGCCACTATCATACTCATCTATAGCTCGGGCTATTGCTGGATCGGATGAATGGTATTCTTGCATAGCTTTTGGCACAAAAAATCCGCTCATGTCGCGACCTTCTTCTGGTTCTAGAAATCTTTCATCTGTAGATGGTCTAAATTTAAAATTGTATGCATTAGTAAGTAAATCTTTCGCAAGCGCCATAGGCCTACCAGCAAATTCTGGGTATACTACACCCCATTCAGCAAGATTCTCTGTAAATTTTACCGCTGTTTCTACCCCGCGACTCATCGCCTTATTAAGAAATACTGCCGTATCAAAATCGCCAATATATTGAAAATTCACATGAACATCCTCAAGTAACGGTATGGATTCAGAAATTTGCGATATCACGGTCTGCATCAGTATCGCTTTCAAGAAAAGCCGTCCCGACAGTTTATCTCCGTCATATGGGGCTTCATAATAAGTTGGTCTGATAATATTTTCCTTAAAATCATTTTCCGCTAACTCACTCACGAGAAGCTTACCGTCCTTAATAAGGCATTCATTAATAGTGAAGTCGCGTGTAGAGAAATAATCTTCTAAGGTGTCTAGTCCGATTCCATGGCCAAATGCATAATCATCTGGCATATAAGTTTGTGCTAATTCATCGAGAAGCTCTGGGTCGACTGTGCTTTCGTCTTCATTATCAGTAATTTCCACAAGATCAATATCCCTGATTGGCTCTTTTTCACCAGTCAAAATCTCGCGTGCTACACTCCTTGCCACACCACCCATTATAGCAATACCACTAGGTAACTTCTCGATAAAATCATATCTTTTTAAGATATTTTCCGGTAGAGGTATTTCTCGAATTTTTAATTCGTCTTCTTTTACCTCTAGGCGCTCGTTGTCGCCATTATAGTAGCTATTGTAATCATCATCATCGTCATAGTCATCATAATCGTCGTCATAATCACCATACGCATCCTCGCCATGATCATAATCATCGTCTTCGCCATCATAGTTATCATAGCCGTCATCATAATCACCATAAGCATCCTCATCACGATCATAACCATCATCCTCACTATCGTAATCGTCATAGTCGTCGTAGTCGTCTTCGTTATCATAGTCATCAGATTCCTCATATTCATCGGAATCTTCTGGATTCTCCTTAGATGATGCTTCACTAAGATTTGGATTGTTAGCTAACGCCGCTACTTTACCCCAACCAGCACCCCAATCGGCATCATAATCAGAGTCTTTTTCGGATTCATTTTTTACCACATTGGGGTCTTTCATATTACATATTATAGCATATGCTTTAAGATAAAAATGGAAACCCCGGCCATAGAGACCGGGGTTATAAAATAACGTAGGTAGGGGGGATGGTCCCTTATACGCGGGCGAAGCGCCTGCAGCCGACGATACGGCCATCCTTGTCACGGACAGTATCCGCTGTAAGCACCAGGTCATCAGTAGAACGACCTTCCGCCTTAGCGGCACTTGCGGTGATCGCAGATACAATAAGTACGGTACCTGCCTCAGGGTCAGGAAGATCAACGGTAGGGCCGAAACGCATCTCGACCAACTCGATTCCATTGACGTCACCGAAAGGTACTGCCACCTGGCTTGCGCGAGCGACACCTTCAGATTTGAACGAGCACTCGATATCTCCATCCTCAGTGCAGATGTTCACAGTGTGGGGCGTCAAATTAATTATATTCATATGGACTCCTCTCCGGGCTTTTGCCCTAGCAAAATCAAATTTTGTTCGGGACCATCCCGGAACAACCCCAGCCAAAGCTCTCTTTTCGCAAAGTGGGGTAGCTACGCACGAAAGCTTCCTGCATAAGTATCCCACTTTGATCAAAGTTGGTGTTAATTCCTACGTTTTGAAGGTACTAGAACTTTTCATTTCTGAATTGTTCTTTCATATAAGCTTTCAGATCGGCTAGGCCTTTCTCAAGCGTATAACTCATATTATAGAACATATGCTTAAAAGTGTCAATATAATACATGCTTATTTTGTAAAAAACAACTATAATACAATATACCGCCAGTGTTGTTTCCATTAAAAAGTTCAAATTATACCATATTTAGGAACTGAGGTTAAAAATCTAATTTAAATGTATTACTATCTCTAATATAAGACTCGCCAATTTTCCCGTCTAAAATATCTAGAATATTCGGATCGTAATTACAGATAGTGCTTATTTCAAATACGTCAAAATTGTTAGGATTATTCAGATATTCCTCGCTTTCATCCCCAGCAAGAAATCTCCATCCACTATCATTTGAAAAATTCTTATCTGGATCTTCTCGATAAGCGTAGCCAACTTTTTGCCCATCCACAGTAATTCTATCTGATGCAATACAGCCACCCTTCATATCCGTTAAAATTTTGATTTCATTTGAAGACAATCGAAATGTTTTCATATTCTACATCTCCATTTCCATTTCATTATCTTGCTCTTCATTAAGTTCATTTTCAGTATTTCGATGATATGCATTTTGAACTTTTTCTCTTTGTTCTTGCAGAATCCTTTGATGCTCGGCTTCAGTCATCGCCTTTTCTTTTCGAACTCGTTCTTGTTCTTCACGTTGTTTTTGCTCATTTGCTCGTTTATCAGCCCAGTACACCTTCATTCTAGCCTGCATTTCGTCATTAATTTTAACACGACCAACTCTTTCACTCTCAATTTGCTCTTCTGATTTTCCAGCTGGCATTTCTTCCATCCTCATGCTATCATTTCCATCACGATCAACGACGGTATTGATGGTTTCTTTTCTGATATATGGTCGGTTCACGATTGAGGTTTTATTAGCAGTTCGATCTGGGCTATTGGGTTGTGTAGCCATATTCATCGTTTTTTCACCATTAATTCGTGGAGCGTTTTCCATAAAAGTTATTCCTTTTCTAGTATCCTATTTATGATTATACCACTCACACGCTTTCGGCTATCTCGCGAATGAATTGTTGAAAATATACAGAAACGGTTAACCAAAACTATCTAGAGAACTGACTTTGTGTTTTTATATGTATCACGATCGTTATTTTATGCAAAAAAAGAAGCTCCTGCGGTAGGTACCTTCGGCGCCGTGCAAGAACTTCGATATTTTCACTATATCACATAAAATTATCTTAAATCAAAAAACCTTGGCGGGAACGAATCCAGACCAAGGCGCTGTAATTCAATAATACACTACCGATATCTAAAAATCAATATCAAAGATTATTGGCGACCTTATAAGCATATTCATCAATGCATCTTCCCCCATACTGACTGCAACTCCAACATCAACGCTTTATTCTGTCTTCCATTTTAATTTATAAAGGCGAATTGGATTATAACTATTATCTGTTACAACAATTTTCAGCTTATCGTCACTTACATATGCGAAGTTTAACTTATCTGATTCCTTATGGAATCTCTCAAATGATTCGTATGGCGTTAGACCTTGATTTTTTAGATTCTCATGATGCTCTTCGAAGGCGTCGTTATTTTCAACAAAATACTCCTCCCATTTTGAATATAACGTTTTATCTGGCAAATTTTCCGTTTCATCAACTACATAACCATAGCATTTTTCTATTCCATATTCATTATCAGAAAAGAAAATCACTAGACTTAGACATTTCGTGCATCGCCATATATCCGGTTCTTTTTCTGGGCAAGAATCATAAATATCAACCAATAGGGAATAGTCGTTATCTTTATCGCCAAATTTCTTATCAGGGTTTTCTTCTGATATTTTTTTAATAAGTTCAACAGAATAAGCATCGACGCAAACTTTTCCATCGCCGTTCCACATACTATGTTTATTAGCACACAAAGTATGAGCCATATTTTTATTATATCATAAGCCTCTACTCCGCTTTACGTCGAGTATAACACTATAAAAATGCAACTAGAACTCGGATTGAGTTTTTCTTCAATATATGCTAGAATAAAGACATCGGAGTAAGAAACTCCAACGTCGGAGATACCACTTCGGTGCTATCTTCATGAGAACCCGCCAGAAATGGCGGGTTGCTCGATTCTAAAAATATCCTTAATTATTTTTTCAATTTATTCTTACCGCCCTCAAAAGACTGAGCAACATAATCTCTAATATTATTTATATTTGACAACTTATAATTACTTCGATCAAGCTCACGACTAAGTTGTTTTAATCTAACTGATAGGCAATTATTTATTTCTGTTACTGGTGTAGCTAAAACCGTTACACAAGAATCGGGGCTCAATCGAAGAGTTGCCTTAATTGCTTCGGCATAATCTCCATCACAAGAAAGGATTATGATATTAATTGGGTCCTTTGATCTTGCAACACACTCCAGCAGATCCGATGTCAAATAAACATCAATATTCGATTTTAATTTCACATTTTTCGAAAGTACTTTTATATTATTTAGAGACCCGCAATTCGCGCATCTATATTTTTCGTACTTTGGTGGTTCAATATAGCTTTTTCTAGAAAGTGAGCAAATCTTATATCCAACTTTTTCACTCAAAAATCGAAAATGTTCCATTTTCTTACTATCACTAGAAGATATCCCTTCATAATAACGAATTTCCTGAACATTCGGATATTTCTCTTTAAGATAGTTATATAATTTAATAAAATCAAGAACAAAACCGCAGCTCCAAAGGCAGGCGTGACGGATGTTACTAACATCAATATAGATATAGGTTTTAGCTTCCCTTAAATTCATATTAATTACAATATACCATATTTACGAATCTTTAAATTTTAATCGAAATATTTATATACTGTGTTAACTCAGGGGTCAAAAATTGACACGCCCCACTCTTCATTGTATAATATAAATATTGGGTATTTTCCCACACAGCATGAAGGAGGGGAATCATGAGTACATTTAAGATTAAAGTAGCAAATTTTTTCGCAAGAGAATCTTGCGCTGCTTGGCAGCCTAAACGGATTATTCGCATAATCTATCGTCACATCTATCGTTTCATCATGGAGACTGGCGCCGAGGAATATCCTTACGCTGATCCCGATTTTGCCAAATGGCCGGAATCCGACGGTAATTTTTACACCCTAATTACTGATTCTAATGGCTTCGTCATTCGGCGTAGTACTAGTTATGTGGCCTGGATGATGAAAAAACACTGCGGTAGTTCACCTAAATTACCTAAACCAGGGCCGCGCAAACCCGGAGAACATCGCTTCGATGCCAAACACTGGGGTGAAATCCTCGAATACAACGGTTGGCAAAAAATCCAAGAGGCCGACCGGCCGTCATACCAAGACATATGTGATAAGACGCGCTTTATCGGTGTAATGCCCGACGCAGATGAGTTCGGTCTTTTAGCATGGCTTACTGCCACTTCTATTACTTTCACTGGATCACCTACTAAATGGTTCGTTTCGACCTATAAGGATTTTAAAGAGCAAAGTTTAGAAATCCCTGTCTCTGAAAAATCTGGCATCATCTGGTATCGTGAACCCGAGGTAAAAGATATTTAGATTACGAAAAAATTTGCTACACAACTTTCACCTCTCGAGAGAGAGGTGAATTTATTGCACCTTAAAATTTGAGGAATTTTAACCAAACAGTCACCCGCACACATTACGAAAGGTTAGGTGAATCTATGTTTACTGACAAAATTAATCTCGCACTTAAAATTGCCGCCAAGGCCCATCAAGGTCAAAACCGCAAGGGAACCGATTTTCCATATATTTCCCACCCTGTCGCCGTCGGCATGATTATTAGTCAATATACCAACGACGAAGCAACAATTGTCGCTGGGATCCTACACGATATACTTGAAGATGTCAATCCAGCTGTCTATTCTGAGGCTGACATGCGTCGCGATTTTGGTGATGAAATTACCGACATCGTCAAAGATGTTTCGGAACCTAAAACGGCCGGTCAGCCCAAACTTCCCTGGAAAGAACGTAAAGAAAGTTACCTGAAGCGCCTCGGCAATTCCTACTACATTGAGGCCTACATTGTCGCAACCGCCGATAAAATACATAACCTGACTGACATTCTAAAAGATTACGATAAGTTTGGCGATGAAATTTGGCAGCGCTTCAATGCTTCTAAACAAGATATTCTCTGGTATTATCGCACCGTTTTTAGTCTCATCAGAAACAAACCGGTGCCGATAGAACTCAAGCATCACCTTGCGACTCTTATAGATGAGCTAGGAGGTATTATCACAATAAATCTCTAAAATTAAATTCCTCACATTAAAATCCCCGAAGCTTATCTTCGGGGATTTTTTATCGTATATAAAAAGGAAGCCCCTGCGGTAGGAGCATTACACCCCGTGCAGAGACTTCGATATTAAAATTATACACCAAAAATACTAAAACGATTATTCATTCAAGAAAATACACACGTCGAAGCTCTTCATTAAAATCCCCGGAGCCTATCTTCGGGGATTTTTTCTTCATTGACAAAACACTCTAAAATTGTTATAATATATAAATCTCGGTGCGGAAAAATCGTGAAAAATCTGACCCAAAATTGGTCCCATTTCACAAATAATCCCGCATCATCACCCAATCGATAGGAGGAGATACTATGGTACATTTAGAGAAAAAGGATATAAAGCAAGCAGTTCGTTCTGGCCTTATCGGCTTAGCTATTGGCGACGCATTAGGGGTGCCCATTGAGTTTTTGAATCGAAATTTTCTAGAACTCATGCCGGTCACCGAAATGTTATCTGTCGGTACCCATCATCAACCTGCCGGTACTTGGTCTGACGATACATCTATGACCATCTGCCTGATGCAGTCATTGATTGACCAAAAACGCTTCCATTATCACGACATTATGGAGAATTTTGTCAAGTGGTATTTGCAAGACGAATTCACCGCTACTAAGCTCACTTTTGATATTGGCGGCACCTGCAAACGCGCGATTGAGACTTATCTCGCTGGCGGACACCCCGTCAAATGTGGTATGAGCCATTACGCCAATAACGGTAATGGATCACTCATGCGCATCTTGCCAGTAGCTTTTGTTTGTCACAACAACCAAATCACCGGTGAAAAACGTTACGAATTAGTGAAAAATATTTCATCCCTCACCCACGCTCACCCAATTAGCGTGCTGGGTTGTCTGATTTACACTAATTTCGTTTGCCACTTATTAGGCGGTGATAATCCCAAGGAAGCTTATCGCAAAACCCAGCTAGACGATTACAGTATGTTTGATTCGGAAGAGCGTAGTCTATATAGTCGAATTCTGAAAAATCAGATTTATCGCTATCCCAAGGGGTTCATCTCTTCTCGCGCCTATGTAGTCGATACGCTAGAAGCAGCGCTTTGGTCGTTTCTGACCACTGACAACTTCCAAGATGCCGTACTTACTGCGGTTAATCTCGGCGATGACACCGATACGGTCGGCGCTCTCACTGGTTCGCTCGCTGGTATTCATTATGGACTCAAAAGTATTCCAGAAAAGTGGGTCACCACCCTGAAGCGTGGTCGATATCTGGTTAAACTTTGCGATCAATTTGCTGAAACCGAAATTGACACCACGGATATTTCACCAGAATCTACTTCCATTCCACGCATTGAAACCACCAATCTTAATCGGCTTGGCGCCTAGATTTACTGTTTTCTCACTAAACTCTCGAATTTTTCGAGAGTTTATTTTTTTCAAAACCCAAATCCCGCCCCTATTTTGCCTCGGCCTTCAAGAACGCCTCAATCATTTCCGCTTCACTTGTAAAATCCTCACCCGAAACCAACAAATCTTTCACTTCACTATAATATTTCTCTAGCGTCAACGGCGTGAAATAATATTTTCCACCCCCATTGTCTGTCAGTCTTTCAAAAGCCAGACATTCACCCACGCGCCAAACCATTTTCGCGCGCATCACTCGTTCACGCACCGTGTCAAACCATTTCACAGAGATAAATTCCTCCCCCTCAGAAAATCGCCGCACTACCTCTAGTCGCATCGCTACTAACACTGTTTTATCAGTCTCGCATTCCACCAGATAAACCGCCCCTGGCAATTTTTCCACGCGTTCACGCCCATTTTTCATAATATTTCTAAAGCTTCTCATATACTCACCCCTCTCGCTTCCATATACATTTTGCCAAAATCCACTCCCAATTGATTTTTCGCAAACAAGAATACCCCTAAATCATTCGGCGTAAAATCTTTTGGCAACTTCCCCGAAGCTAAATTTGCCAAATCTTCCAACCCCAGCACCTGACCTAAATGCGTTTCGAGATCCACTCTCAATTTTTCACCTCCACCCTGACTCATAATCGCCTCCGCCAGGGAAACAAAGATATCATTAAAATCCTCCGAAGATTCCGCGAGCGCCGTCAGTTCTCCCAGGCTCACCTCTTTTACTTCGCCATTATAAATCGCCTCCATGCGTTCCTGCTTTCTTAAATTCTGTGCCAAAAAATCTTCCACCGACTCACCCGCCCCTTCAAAATTAGCTCCAAAGTCTCCCCAATCGTCATCATCCTCGTCAAATTCCCGCGCCACAATCACTTCCTCAATCGGTCGCCCATTTACCTCGAAGAGTCCCTTTTCATGAAGCCCCTCAAGTAATTCATCACGATCCAGCTCATCCACTTCTATCGCTTCAATATAATCCACCCCGATACCCGTACGAAACATTTGCTCATTGTCTGCCGAATAGTGTTTTAAATCGCCCATGGTGCGCTGAAAAATCTCCTCTGGTACCAACCTCCCGGCAAAGTGCGCTTCATTAGTCGAACCATAAGAGTCCACATTATAAGCATACCAATCGGTACGGTCAAAAATTTCCGGCTTCAATACCACCGCATGATTCTGAATTTTACCGCGCTGCTCCGCATTCATAATCCTAGTGAACACATTGTCCGCACCCCCAGAATCAATATCCAGTACCGAGGAAATTCCATTTTTTACCACTCCCCGACTGAACCGCTCGGTCGTACTCATCAAGCCCGTAGTTAACACCCGATAAACCGAGTCCACACTCATCGAATTCAACATATGGACCGCGCGCACATCCTCACCGTATTTCGCTAAATACTCATTATGTTTCCCAGATTCTATAAAGGTCGAATATCCCGGAAAAACCTCTTTGCGTGTCAATTTTTCCGCGCGATCGACCTGATCCGGGCTAAGTTCATCCAATTTATACTGCCACTTCAGTCTCGCTATTTTATAATCGCGCTCCGCCGCTTCCGAAACTTCATCTAGAGCATCTTCTACCCCGAGGTCCTGCCTAAAAATTTCATCCATTATTTGCTGCGCCGCCATGTCATCCATCGCTTTTGGCACTTCCATTTGCACCAAACCGATCGCTGCTCGTACCAGATTACTAGTATTACGTTTCCTAGAAATCACTCCGTCACCTAGTTCACGTGCAGTCGCATCCGCCAAAGAAACTTTCACACCATTTTTCTCAAATACCAGAGCATCACACAAACGAAATTCACGCTTCGATTCTAAATCATGATAAATAATTTCTCCGAGGCGCACCGAAGTACCACTTTTAAGCTCCGCCACGCCGTCTTTTTCGCGTGATTCGGTACGTAATTTCTGCCCCAATTCTGAAATTTCCGTCAAAGGTTCACGTAACTTAAAGCGGTATTCCAAAGTCTGATTTTCCAGATTCTCCACCACATCCACTCGCTGGTTTTCGATATGGTCACGGTCACAAATAATCTCATGCCTCTCTCGGATCAAATATTCTTGACTATGTTCCTTCTCTATATCTGATAGCAATTTTTCCTTGCGACCCAAAATCCCCTCGAGGTTAAAATCACTCACGCTTTCGGCCTGTTTTTCTTCGACTTTCGTCTTTTTCTCCCCCAAGAACTCCACATCTTTCAGCGCCTGCATCAACTTCAGGTAACTATCGTTTACCTCCTGCTCTCCTGCTTTCTCCAAACCACTTGGCGCCAAATTATGATTCATTCTTCCATTATACTATAAGCTTATGCTTCATAAACCCCGCCTCTTCACAAAAAATCATAGCCACCTTTTATGCTCTCCATCTACGCTTATTTTGACAAAATAAGCATCTCATGTGATAATAAATGGAAACTTTGTATCTATTACACGTTCTTTTACAAAATGAAAGGGGAAAACATGAGTCAAAAATTCCAAATTATGTTTCAAATCGCGGAATCTAGTTTCGAGGAACTGCCCAGAGTCTGTCGTACTCCCGCCTATGTCAAGCGCTATCTTGACCTACATGATGCGCTCTACGCCGCCATGACACTTGCCCGCACTAAAGCAGAGCGTGGCAGTGTTTATAGAATTTCACAAACCATCTGGTCTGAACTTTTAGCGGCCGGCGCCAACTCCAGCGAGGTTAGGGAACTACTTAGCCCCAGCTACATCTGGCGTCACTACGACAAAGTCAAAGCCTCTAAGGTCCATGTCGATTCTTATGAATTAATGTACCAGTTAATTCAAATCAAAGGTCGTGATTTTATCCTGAGAAACCTCAAAAAATTTCAGCAACGCGGTGTCGATATCGACACTATCGCCATGAACTGCTATAAGATCGAAACTAAGCATGATCTCGAAGTTCAATGCGCCGAAATGCGCGTCCTCGGAGTCAACCTCACGACGATTTTCGTGATGGCCAACCAGCTCCTCGTCAAGGAATCTCCAAAACCTGCTAATGTTTACTGTCTACTCTATTTTTTCTATCAGCAGAATCTTTCACTCGGTCTCATTGCCGCCTGGATTAAAGACCACTGCAATCCAAAAATACACGAGAGTATCATGGCCGCTGACCCACTCGATTGGACCATCTTCGGCATCAATCTTGACGATTATCGACCAATTTGGGTTAATATGAACTTCCAAGATTTCATATCAATAGAGCCTAATCTCAAAAAGTTGCCACCCACGATCACTATCAATCAGTTTCTTGAGTTACTTAATATTCAGCAAGTTTACGTTGCCACTAGATATGGTTGCGATTTTGAGAAATTCCTTACCAAGAATTACCTAGTGTCTGGTGGTCAGATTGATATACTGGCTGAAAAATATGAACATGGCAACCTATTTTGTACGCCAGATGATAAACTTCGAATTGGCGTTGCCCTGCTTAAATATGGCGCCACCAATATTAATCGGGAAAAACTTATAGAACTCTTTAATCGATGCGATTTATCGAAAAATAAACGTATCAAATACGGTAAAGTCCTCAATCAGAAAGAAATCTAAATCTCAGATTCCCTAAGATCGAATTTTCTAATCTTCGCTTTCTCATCCTCTTTCATCACTCAAAAATCCTCGGTTCGCCGGGGATTTTTTCATTAAAAAAGGCCCGGAAAAATCCGAACCCGAAAGTGAATGTCTTATAAGTCACGTGCAGAAGCTAGCCCTCTAAAACCAATCAGCGCTCCCTCGTCATCCGTAACTGAAAACACTGGCAGAAATAGATCATCAATCGTTCGACCGAGATCCTTGACCGCCCGCACCACAGTTGGTTTTACGATATAGAACACCCCCTCTTCATAACTTGGC
The DNA here is from genome assembly GCA_963543945.1 of uncultured Candidatus Saccharibacteria bacterium. GTDB lineage: Bacteria > Patescibacteriota > Saccharimonadia > Saccharimonadales > Saccharimonadaceae > Nanosyncoccus. The sequence continues at coordinate 39,295 of CAUUCN010000001.1, read as the reverse complement.
AGACCCACCATCTTCGAGAACGTAATTTGGAAAATTGGCACCACTCCAATATGCTCACGTAGCATACTTTTTGCCTCAATTTCAATCGCCCCTTCTTCTGGTTGGTATGTCGTTAGTATTTCATCATTGTCATCCAAAATTCGGCAGACATGTGATAAGTAATTTTTAATCATCTCCCCACCTTTCTAAGTCAAAATCCTTAAGAATCCAAAATTACATAGCATTACAAAAGTCACTCGAGAATTAATCTTAAAACCTCATTGGCTTTAATCTCAGTGACCCGGTTCGAAGCTTCGCATTGTAATCCATCGAAAAACGAAAATTTCGATAAGCATTACATTTGTTCATCGGAGATTTCACATCCGCATCGCAAGTTCCCTGAATATTAAAATCATACCCAGTGCGATCAGCGTGAATCACCCCCATGATTTGCAGATTTTTCAATGCCATAAAATCTCGAGTCGTTCCACCAGCCGGATTTTCCCGTTTTGCGAAAACTACCTTAAATTCCAGATCAATCGACATATTTTGATCAAAAGCATACATGTTTGCAATATGAATGCGATCCCTACTTGGTCCATTCATTACTTCAAAAGCCAATGAATCACCGTTTCTTACTTCACTGTGCATACAACACCTCCTGTAAAAGAACCACCTCGGCATACGTTACGAGGTCAACCACTTAGCGATAATGCTAATCAATATATTTTAACATACTTATGCTAATGTGTCAATGTAAACCACATCGCTTGCCAAATCCCGCAAATTCAGCTAATTGCCGAGATGTGAATCCGTCGCCCCCCTCAAGTGCAACACCTTGACAAACCCCATATACTCTGCCATAATATAGCCGTTAAACTCATGTTTAGCTCGCGCAAATTTTTGCGAGCTCTTTAAAAGAAAGGGGAATTGTTATGGAAGAAAAAGAATTCGTCCACAACCCACGCTGTAAAACTCGCGGTATTTACCATCATTTTGAGGGTGAATCCTACCTGCTCGTCGATGTCGCTATTAAGCCAAATAAGAAAAATCCAGACAAGGGGGAGCGATACGTTGTTTATTTGGCGCTTTATGGTGATCTGCAACTCTACGTTCGTCCGTACGCGGAATTTTTCGAGGAATTAGACCCGATCAAATATCCTAATGCTAAGCAGAAATATCGTTTTGAACTGCTGGATGTTAGTGATTTTGACTACAATGTTTTTAAATCTCAACCACCACATAAGTATCAATACGTCGGCTTATTATTCAATGATTAATTCAAGGAGGGGTAAAATGAATATTATTGGCATCTTAAAAGCATTGGTAGTAGCCACCCGTGAAAAATTTAATCAAAAATTCTGGTATGATATTTTCCCAGTCTTAAAAAAATGCATTCAGGAATCGGAAAATGAGAAAAAATTGAGTTCAGCCTACAAAATTCTGGCCAAGTATTGGCCTAAAATACATGATGCAGGTGTTGATATGGGAGAAATCGTTCAAGTTTTACATCCATTAGACGTTATTGAGCAGTTTGAAGCACTCCAAAATGCCGGCGCGCATTTAGATATTAATCAAATTGCCAGCTCAATACCCGTAGAATGCAGCAAGATAAACCTACACCGCCTGTATTCCTTAGGTGCGGATATGGATGAAATCGTAATTCACGATGGCTTCGAGCCTTATTCGCTCGATGAGATTAACGACCTGATCATTAATGGTGTTTCTGTCCAAACTACGTTTGATTTATCCGAAGATTACATCTTGAGTAGTGCGGAGTATCCAGACACTCTATTTAAGATACTCAATTTCTTTTACGCTCATGGTATTGATTCGGGACAAATTCGTAAAATGATTAACAAAATCATTCCAGTGCGATTCATTGATGGATCAAATCTGCTATACATTACTGATCTTATCGACGACATCATTGAGGGTTCATCTGGTAGGTGGATTAGTATTGGCATTAAACCTAGAGAATACACCAAACCTTGGATTCTTCTTCACTGTGATGATTATCTCGACATAGAGCCTGGGAAAACTCTAGCTAATCTACCAGATCCCGTCTCTATACGTGATTTCATTCACCATACTGGACTTCCGTTTATTATGAGCAAAGTCAATTACCGTGGCCTAACCATGAAGCAGTTCATTAAATGTAATTACCTGCCAGCTTGGGGTGACATTGAAGAATTAGCCAAAGAAGCTAATTACGCAAGAATGCAGCCTGAAGACCCAATCGATTGGCTTGTCTTAGCTTATCTCAGTGATTCTGGCAGCAAATTAATCAATCGAAAAATGTTGCTTGAGTGTGGCGACCCATCACACTATACTGGGCAAGACTATATTTTCGCCAAAGAATTCATGGAGAATGAATCAGCTCACTAATTCCCAAAAAAAACAAGCCTCGACCACGGTCGGGGCTTTTTTATGTTAATTTTACCCCTGGCAGATACAGATATCCCTCCATTTTATAGGCCAAATTTTTTTCAATATAACCCTTTGCAATTTTACAAGCTTTCGACATCCGTTCACCTTGCCATAACGGATCAATATAGCGCACTTTCGCCTGGCAGTTCACTACGTACACTCCGTCCGGGCATTGCTCAAGACTCTTTGCCTTCTTTATTTTCTTTGCCTTCTGCCAAGCCAAAAAAGCATCACCATAATCTGAAGCTAAAATCATTTCAATCACTTCCGATTCTTTCATTTGATATAAATCTGCCACCGAAATCCTTTTAGATTCACTCATTTTCTTCAAAATATCGGCAAGAAACTGCATTGAGTAGCGCGTTCGATCCTCGCGATAAAACATAGATAGTTGCGAAGTTAGTTTAACAAATTTTCGTGCGATTTTTTTCGTTTGAAATCCCAATTCTTTCACTCCATTTTCGTCTGATTGCACTACAATATCCGCATATATTTCACGAATTTCCGCCAAATCCGTCACCCCATACGCGAACAACATATTCGCCAGTGAATATTCCAAACGATCCGCTGATAACTTCGGTGTATCGTTATCTGCAATCGGATACAAATGATAATTGTCTACCTCGGAAACTAAAATACCATCCCACTTAAGCAAGCGCCTAATTTCCGGCGACCCTGCGATCATCTCCGTCGTCAAATCCTCTGTCGATTCCTGCGCTTGGTGGTCACCATTCATAAAATCCACACAATGCTTAAAAACTGGTGTCGCAATATCATGAAAAAGCCCCGCCAAAGTCTGTTTTTTGTCATGAGTAAAGTGCCAAACTATCAACGCCACCCCTACCGCATGATCTAAACTTGAATAAAATCTCTGATTTTCAAACAAATCTGAATAAATCGTTCCGCAAGTCGTACTAATATACTTCTGCTTCTGTAAAACTGGTGTTTCAATATACTCCTGCAGCCATTCTGGAAAATCTGGCTCTAAAATAGCATGGAATTTTTGAATCAATTCTTCTACCTCACACTCTGTCATGTCTTATATTATACTTTATCCTCTTAGAGGGGTCAGTAGCTTTGCAACATTTGAATAGGAGTCATTTATTCTCGTCCATCATTACACTTATTGTCTTTTTATTGGTTAGTGTTGCACTTGAGATGTTAGTTCAGAGGTTATATTGACAAAATATAACCTTAATGCCATAATATATTCGTTAAACTTGAGTTTAGCTCGCGCAGATTTTTGCGAGCTCTTTAAAAAGGGGGTATCATGAACATTTTTAGAAAAGAAAAGATCGAATCAGACAAGGTAGATTTACAATATCTGCATTCACAAGATGCCGATATGGACCAAATTGCTCGTCATTATAATCTCGAGACTTGTTCGCTCGACGAGATTAATGACTTGATCATTAATGGCGTTTCCGTACAAACCGCCTTTGAATTATCTGAAGATTATATCTTGAGTAATGCAGAGTATCCAGATAACCTATTTAAGATACTCAGCTTCTTTTATACTCTTGGTATTACCTCAGAACAAATTCGCAGTATAATCAGTAGGATTATTCCCACCATGTTTATCGATAAAATAAAACTTTTTTCGATTAAAAGCACTGTCGACGATATCGTCAGTTCTTCGCCTGACAAATGGTCAAGTATTGGTATCGAGCCTAGTGAGTACGTTAAACCCTGGATACGTCTTAACTACTGTCGTTACCTTAGTCTAGATTCTGGCAAAACTCTGGCTGATCTACCAAAAGCTGTATCGCTACACGATTTCATCCATAACGTCAAGCTCAGTGAAATTGAACGTGAATTCCATTATCAAGACTACACCTTCGATCAGTTTATTCGGAGAAGCTTTTTACCAGCTGGCGGTGATATTGAGCAATTAGTTCAAAAATCTTTTTGCGAGAACATAGAATACGAAACCCCAGTAGGATGGCTAATTCTTGCTGCTATCTATGTTAATGGCGGTAAATTAATCAACAGGTACAAGTTATCTAAATATGCCAATCCAACCAATTATTTCATCGTTGATCTAAAGTTTATCCTAGAGTATTTCCCCAACATTTTCACGGATAGAGAAAAAGATTTCACTTAACCTGAAGTTAGTGAATTGTCTCTATCTATGAAGCCTCGACTCCCGTCGGGGTTTTTTCTTTGACATAAATTATAAAATATATTATAATATAATTATTGTATTATTTTATACACATTGCACATTTCACACATAGGAGGGGAACTATGACCGAACACATTACTAACCATGGAACAGATTTGATGAAATTTCGTGACCTCGTCGAGGCACATCAAGCGATCTCCGCTTCCGCCGCCTGTCGTCAAGAAGCTGCACTTAAACTAGCCCTGAAAAAGCTTCAGCAGACAGAGGAGATTAAGACGCGTGATCATATCTTAATCGAGCTTCAAAAACTTAGTCAAGGCACCAGCGAGCCAGCCACTATGGCTTCTAAGTACCTGATTAAGAACGATCCCGGCCACGCCAGTATCGATATCTTGAATCTCAAGCCTAGGCCTTATCACTGCCTAAGAAATCGTAATATCAATACCATTCAAGATGTTTTATCGCTTGACTCAATCGATTGGGGTAGGATTCGTAATCTCGGCAAAGTTTCCATTCAGGAAATCATCCAGGCCATGCATGACCTCGGTTATGCCGATTTCTATATCCCACATTAATTCAGAAAGCCCCCAAAGTCGGGGGCTTTTCTTTTTAAAAAAACGCTTATTAAAGACCAGCTATTCTTTTTTGACATAACCATTTTCTAAGATGTTATCTTCATTGACTTTTCAAATCTTTTATGTTAAAATACATAGATTAAGTCATTCCGACTTAATTGGCGATTCTTCGTATGAAGGACGTTTCAATACACTGAAAAGTGAGTACCTTAAAAGAAGATTTAAAGTTTAAGGTCTTTCATTTTTCTATTTTTAGGAGGGTAAAGATATGAAACATGAAACTAACACCATCGAAAAGACGACAGTTAAATCTGCTAACCTGCTTGACCACATCTGTAACTTAGGCCTCAGTAAGCATACTGAGAGTTACCTTAGTAACAAATTTGGCACCACGAGTGAACTGCTCTGGAAGGTTCGCCACGAAGCCTACCTTAGAGAACATCACCCAGAGAACAGTAGTTATCTCGAGAAGCCACTTTGGGATGCCTACGTCGCTTTTGATCGTGCCGGCTACATTCGACACGACATCAAGCCCGAGGATTTTATCCTCAATCGGCTTCGTAGACTGGCCAAACCCGAGCAATATCAAGCTTGGAATTGCGCCGCTGATCTCGAAGATTTTTGCGAAATCAATCCGGAACAGGGAAGTTCCGACCAATCTGACTACGTTTATGGTAATCAAAGATATGAAAATTTCATACCGCTCACCGAAAAACAGCGTGAGGAAATCCGGCAGATTCTAAGAGACATTTTACCTAACGAGTTGACTTACCAGATTATTTGTTTTCGGTATTCACTCGAGGACGGTAAGTGTCACCCTACTGCTGAGACCGCGCTGAAACTTAATCGTAAGATTAGCAAAGTCCGTGGCCTGATGAAGAAAGCTTATTTCTATATCAAAGACTGTGAGCTCTTCGACGTCATCTAAATCTTCAGAAACCCCGCCTCATCGCGGGGTTTTCTCTTGTTTAAAAAACCTACTTTCGTTGCGGGGTTTTCTGTTATTAAAATTTCCCACCATAGAGCATATTACTTATTTTTATAAAAACCATCCATGTAAGAAATCTTTATTTTTCACATAAAAAAGACTGCTTAATCTCTAAGCAGTCAAAAGATTGAAAAGGTAATAAAACAAAGTTATTCATTTCCAGCATTACTAATTAAATTACGGTTTCGTATTAAGCCATATTTCGTAAAGCTAATACTACCCGTGCGTCTTTTGACATCATAGTTCGCATCGAATTTATACTTAGTATAAACCGCTTTTTCCTCGCAAGCACTAGATAAGTCAGCCAAACATCTTCCAATTACTTTTACGTAATCATAAGAAAGGCCAGAATATTTCAGTTCTAGGATTTGAAAATCCTTCACCAGAAGAAGCTCTTCTCCCTGCGCATAACATTTATTCGCCTGGAATTTTCCATTTTCCACCTGGAATTCAATGCGCGGTCGCAAGTCTTCATCATGAGCTAATTTAAACCCTTCTAAAAGCTCCGATAAATATGGTCCATCTTTAATCCGATAGACCCTCGCGTCGCAATTTTCGTCGACCGACAAGCCTTTGTTTTCATTGCCATTTTCATTGATACCCATACCGATATCTCCTTTCAAAGAACTATCCCCCTCGGGACAACCAGCATGATTCACTATTGAATCAATATTCATATTTTGACATAAAAATAAAAGAAAGTCAAGGGACAAAAACCGAACAGGAAACCTAGTTAGTTCCGCCCGATTTCAACACTTCCACCCCTGTTATTTATTGACATAGAAGCTATCGCATTGTATAATATAAAGGTAGTTTTTACTCGCACCTTAAAATTTTGGAACCCTGCCTACCATGTTTTAAGGTGCATTTCTTGTGAGGAGGATATTATGAAACCACCCCTGATACATCACGATACGCATGCAAAAAGTATCGCCATTTTAAAAAATTGGCAACTCTTTTTCGAAGAAAAGGATGGTTACCCTAATCGCCAGGAGGTCATGATCGACTTTAGCCGGTTTTATCATCATCTTAAAGATCATGAAATAACTATTTCCGGCAAATGTCTCCTGGGTGGTTTGATTTATGGCGACCCTAGATTCAAGGATGGTGAAGAAATTTTCACTAGCCTCATCACGCATTTTGAGCGCGTAGCCAAAGAGTATTGTCGTGGCGTCGAGCATGAATTAATCTGTGCCACCACGACAAACCAGCATAAATATTATTTTTATGCCGATCACTACAGTGATGATATGTCCAATATGCTACTGGATATGGCTAAATTTAATAAGCTCAGTCTCACCCGAGGTTATTATTTAGCCACTAGACTTCAATATCCGAACATTAATCGTCATTTCATCTAATCTCATCCGAGATTCACTCATGGAGGTAATGCCTATGAAGAAACCTAAATGTAAACCTGCGTCTACACTGAAATCCGTTTCCGGACTCGGACTTAGTAAGCGCGCCGAACGTTACGTGGAGAAAAATTATTTCTCCATGGATCAATTGGTTTGGCACGTACGTTTTCTGTACTATATGATGCAGTATCACCCAGAAACTTTAAAAGCCTATCGCCCGAAAGTTTTCGCAGAAATCATCAGTGCTTTAAATACTGCAGGTTATATCCGTACTGATTTTGTCGCCGATTCCTTCGGTCTTAAATATCTTAAACGTGTGTTACTCGGCAATAAGTACGAACCGGTCATTCTGGAATGTTTTTTACCGGAATTTTGTAAGAAATCCAATCGTTTTCGTTTAACGAACCGCCCAGACGATCAAAGCTGTCTGGAATGGAATAAAATTTACGAAAATGACGTGCTTCTTTATAAAAAATCCCTCAAAACTTTCCGCTCCAATCTTCGCACCTATCTGTCCGCGGCTGAAATGAAGTATTTCGACTATCGCTTTGGCTTCAATAAACACCGGACTCACACCCTAGCGCAAACCGCTGCAGAATTTAAACTAACCATTCCAGAGGCTAAAAAGCAGGAGAAGGAGATCTTGAAGAAAATTGAACTTAGTAAAATTATTTACACAATCTAATCTGAAAACCTGGTTCCAAAAAAATAAACCCCTCATTACGAGGGGTTATTTTTTTTCATGCGTTACTTCAATTCATCCCAGTCCATATCGACCGTATCATCCACGGCCTCCGCAAATTCAGGATGCATCATTCCGTCAAACAGCAGAATCATCCTGCTCTCCTTCGTGAATCCCAGGTAAACATTACCTTGCATATATTGATCTCGTGTCTCCCTATAGAAGAAACGATTCAAAATATACTTCTTGGCATTTTCCGAAATATCAATTCGCATCAAGAGATCTAATTCCAGCATTACAGCGGGACCTCCTAAAGCTTTGTCTTTGGAATCTTCCAGATTTCTTAAAGGATACCCCTGGAGCATTACCCCTGGCAAAAAAATTTTCGTTTCAGCTTTCTGAAATTTTAAGTCCCCCATAGCATTGACGGCTTTTTTTAGCCGTTCATCTCTGCCTTCGCCAACTGGCACCGTCAAGCGCCAAACGTCATAGATAATCGCCTCATCGCGAATCACCTTGTCGACCAATTTTCGGTTTGTAAACGGCATTACACTACTTAACCCCTCATTTCGCATCTTTCTACCTCCATCAAACAGAAAAAATCGTAACGTCTTAGAAAATTAAAGAACCTATTCAGTTACGACTGACTACTCTGTTATTCTATAATATTTAACCCATTTTGTCAATCTAAAACATTGACAAACTCATTATTTAGTTTATAATTATTTTATCGGCCTCGCCGTATCGTACCTTTAATTCACATCACATTTTTTAGGAGGGGACAATGAAAAATGAAGTTAGTAAAGCTTGGAAAGTCGACAGTTTAAGCCAGCTCGGCTATTATCATCTAGTTGATGGTAATGTTAAAAATTATGTCGAACGCAATTATGAAACCGTAGAGCATTTGATCTGGGATTGCCGCTACCTCTATTACATGGAGCAATATCATCCCGGAGTCATTCGGAACATTCCGCATTCGCTCAAGATCTGTATGGAAATTTTTGAATACAATCACTTAATTTGTCGAAACATCGATTCCAGAATCATCGGCATGTATTATCTCTATCGTACGGTTTACGGCGACGACTATGAACCTTTAATTTTGGAATATCGTGACCCCAGAATCACCAGAAAGGCTCATAATTATCAACTCACCGATCGCGCCAAAATTCTCACCGTCCACGACTGGAATCAGCTCTATGAGGAAGATATTTGTATTGATCTCGAGAGAAGTCAGAAAGAACTCAAGCACCTCGAAAACATTCAGCGGGTTTTACAGCGTGAGTTGACCAAACGTGAGTATCGCGTCGTCAATTTTAGCTTCGGCTTGCAAGGTGATAACATTCATAATTTGCGTGAAACCGCAGTCAATGAAGGTTTACTTCTCACTCAGACTGATCGCCACCTCAAGTCCGCGCTCAAAAAAATCCAACCTTATCTAACGAAAATCTAGCCCCTATCTAGGGGCTTTTTAGTGCCAAATTTAGAATAAAAAAGAGCCCCTCATCCTTTAGGAACTCTTCGTAGAAAAAACTTAGACGATGACTCGCTGACACTAGATACGGGTCACCCCGGTCGCTCTATCTAGCGCCAGACGGGTCACCTACCCAAGCTACTCTACACCCACAACGTTTACGCCAGTATATATATTTACTCGTCCAATGTGGCGAGTGTGGCGCCTTGATGAATTTGGTCCAGCCGATCTTTAAAAATCGGCTTGGCGTCCGTCGAAATCAGATAATACTTATCCATTTTCGAGGTTACCAGATAAATCTCACTATCACCGATAGTTTCTTGCATCTCCTTCCAGTTTTCCGGTCGGAAAATATTCAGCAGCTCCTCTTTGCTCATAAGCGGCAAATCAAGCTTCTCAATCGACTGAATATTTAAGATTTCACTCGGCCTCCTTGCATCATCGGAATCTATTCCACGCAAGCGAATTCTTACATCATCGGATTTTATTCCGCGCAAGCGAATTTCTTCCTCAAAATCGAATTTCGGCAGATGTCCGTAGTAAAATGCATTGAACATCTTAAGCAAGGCAAACTGATCTATCGCCGTATGAGGTTCCATAAATTCAAAACTCCACCGACTCACCAGGGAATAATCCCGGCGAATTCGCAAATTTGCTGCAGCACGAAGTTCTTGAGCCTTCTCACGTTCGCGTCTTTTCGACATATATCCCCACCTTTCTGTCGTGTGTCATCGACTAAAACTAAATGTACTTTAAAACTTAACCTTTATATTATACCACATTTAATGAAAAAATCCCAGCCGTTGAAGCTGGGATTCTCATTAATGCTTAGATTATGGTTTCTTTTTTCGCTTTTTACCATCCTTAGGTTTGCCTTTTGGCTTATCATTTTTCTTAGAGCCATCTGGATTGATATCTTTCTTTTTCGAGTCATCCATCTCCAATGTCGTCGGCTTCTGACCGTCAATATTAGATCTGCCCAAATTATCTGGTTTATCTTTCACTTCACCATCGGGCCTCTCGAGATCCTCGTCGTCCTCGAAAAAATCATCCTCACCCCCATCATAATATCCCCGCATATCACCATAGTGATCCATGAAGTTCATCGCTGAAAAGATTTCTCGTTCCAGTATCATGCGATTTAAATTTAGGTTATCTAAGACTGAGTTGGCTTTCTTATTTTGCTCAATTTTTTTATTCAATAACAGAGCAAATGATGGATTTACGGCGCTCAAACCTACATAAAATTCACCGCTAGCTGCCGCGATTTTATAGACCAGCTCCGATTTTTTTACTTTATAGATAGGATGCTGTTTCCGCATTTTACCAACAAAAGCTTTGTTCTCTTCTATAGTGAGCTTCTCGATTCGCGCCACATTATCAATCACTCCGTAAAAACCCGGCTGCCCAAGCTCTAAGATATTATCAAAACATGGGTAACGCGATGCGCCAAATAGGGAAATTCCTAAATCCTGAATTTCTAAAGCCATGGTCCTTCTATGTAAAAATAAGGCAACGCTCCTTAAAAATTCGTCATACGCATACTCCACCCCATCCGCTGGCACTGTCGGGAACAAATACCAGTTCTGGATAAATTTCGATCCCAGCACCATATCTTCATGAAACTTCTGTTTCGCCGCTAATTCTTTTCTCTTATTTTTATCATTATCTTTCATTTTTTCACCCCCCAATGAGATAAATCTAAGCACTAATTTTCAATGTACTTTAACCAAAGCTAACTTTCTAGCCTCATTCTATCACACCCCTGTTATTTTTACATCCTCAAGCGTTATTTCTCGCCAATAAAAAACTCCCGACAATGCCGGGAGCCTTGACCATAGAAGTGATCAAGAAGGTAAGTTACGTTCCGCTACTAAGCGAGCGGTGGGCTCCGTACTACCTGTACGGTAAGGTGTAGAGCAAACAGGGAATGGGAACGGGTTACTTTTTAGGCAAAAACTATTATACGGTTATTTTTTGCGCTACGTAGCTCAAAACACTCGACCAACGACGTGCCATCTAGAGCAGATCTACTTAATCTCTCAACGAAAATCTGTGAGTTCACACAGGCTTCCGCCTACTAGCGTTTCGATCTGTCTTTCAGGTCGAAGTGTATGTACTTCTTCTCCAAAGTGTGTGACTTGACGCTAAAATAAGTATTTGGGTTAATTCAGCTTGCGAGGCGTCCTTAACCTTGGTTAAGTTCCCATTCCTGTTTATAAAAGAGCTCGTCTAGCGCTGGCATTATAATAACATAACTCATATTATTTGTCCATACCTTTTTTGACATTTTATACTTTTTATGGTAGAATTATATAGATTTAGTTCATTTTTTGATTTCTCTGAATTAAATCGTTTTTTGACAATTTGTGGGTAACTGAAAACTTAAAAAAGAGGGGGATTTTTTATGCTAATTAGTGAACAAGTTTGTAAGCAAGTAAATCAGAGTAATCTAGCCGAGCTTTTACCAGAGCTTGGCCGCTACACCATTCACTGGGCTGACGAATGTCAGTCTCGTGATCAACCCGGCTGCGAATATGGCATCACCACCGTGAGTTACGAAAATTGTCTTTTAAGCCACGTAATTCGTGCACACGAAGAAGCCAAAATACCTGGTGAAGTCTTAGTTTTACAGGCTAGAGAGGTTTTTTATAATGAACTTTCTCCTAGCAAAAAACATGCTAAATGGCGTCGCAGTTTCTGGCAGGTCTTGCTAGATGAGGGATACATTCGTAAAGGCCTCACTCCAGCCAATACTCAAGACACCTTTGCGGTGCATAAGCTCTATCAGATGGTTTATCATGATCTATCAGAAGCCAGCCAGCTAATCTGCAGTAAAGATGCCTTGTTCAGTAGTAATCAAGCTTACGAAAACTTTGTCGTACTTTCTGACCGTGAAGTCAATCGCGTCATGGAAGTTTTAAAACGCTTCCCAGAAGATTTTTTCAATTGTCTTGATCTATTTTTTGGTATCGACATTCATGAACCCTGGAAAATTAATCAAATTGCCCGGGCACTCGAAATTCGATCAAGTGAAGTACACGAGATGATCAATAAAGCTTTGCGCGCTATGCGAGAAGATGAGCATTATCAACTGCCACCACTTGATTCTATTATACAGGTACTACCAAAAGAAGTATTTCGAACACCTGATTTTGACGAGCAACTCTACATGATTACCAATTTTATAGAGTTAACGCCCGCCTTTGAATCAGCATCTAAGACTTACGAATTCAAAAACCTGTCTGATTTCGTTCACCAGTATTACAAAAGTCCGATGAAGGAGGTGATGTAATTAATGTTTATCCATCGTATTAAGAAGATGCCGTTTGATGAGGCTTTTGCGGAATATCAGCGCTGTCTCATTGCTTCATCTGTTGCTGATACTTACGATGAAGCCATCCAGGAATGGGAGGTCATCAAGATGGAGTATCACCCAGACAAGGATTTGATTAGTTTTAGTAAACGCGTCCGCAGTCATACTGGCTGCACGATTCGCAATCTTCATACCAAAATCCTGCTCGGCCCCTTTAGTCTGACTGGATTAACTAAGCTCGGCAATAAGGATTTCAAACACCAAGCCGCTTTGCTTAGTCGTCTCATACATTTTAGACGCGACTATAATCTTGACCAAAAAGTATCTATCAGTAGAGAATATTTTAGTTCATATGGTTTTAAATTAGCCTTAGAGCAGAAATTTCTTACTCAGGAGGAATATGAAGATGCTGACCGGCTATTTCGGATGAACTTTACGCAATATACGGAAGCTGATCACGAATTACACTTCAAGCTTATGAAGGATCATCTGATTCCATTTGTAAAACATTACTTCAAAGAGAGAAATACTAAACTCAAAGATTCGGTGCCATTCTCGGAAACCGCAGTCGAAACTTCAACTTAAATTAAATTACACGCACTTTAACCCCACAAATGTCAAAAATGGGTCCCGTTATGGGGCCCTTTTTTCTGGCCTTTTTATATAATAAATAGCATGGAGCAAGCAAATTCCAAGCGAACTTATCTGGCGATTGATCTCAAATCTTTTTACGCTTCTGTCGAATGCGTCAAGCGTGGACTCGACCCCTTGACCGCTCGTCTCGTGGTCGCCGACGAATCGCGCACCGAGAAAACCATTTGCCTCGCTGTTTCACCAGCCTTAAAAGCCCTCGGCGTATCTGGTCGCGCTCGGCTTTTTGAAGTTTATGAAAAAGTTCCTCGTGGTAGCTTTATTATTGCCGAACCTGCCATGGCGGATTATCTTCAAGTTAGTTCCGAAATTTTTGCTATTTATGCCGCCTATGTCGCCACGGAAGATATTCATGTCTACTCGGTCGATGAGGCTTTTCTTGATATTACTAGCTATCTTCGCGCCTATGAGATGGATGCCGAACAACTCGCGCGCACTATCATTAAGGATGTTCTGGGCCATACCGGGATTACCGCCACCGCTGGGCTCGGTAGTAATCTTTATCTAGCTAAAATTGCCATGGACATTCTCGCCAAACACCAAACGGCCGACCTCGACGGGGTGCGTATTGCAACTCTTGATGAGCCCTCTTATCGCAAATTACTCTGGCGACACCAGCCTCTCACCGATTTTTGGCGGATTGGTCCCGGGATTAGTAAATCTCTTCACAATTTTGGCATTTATACTATGGGCGACCTCGCGCGCTTTAGCCTCACCGCCTCTGAAAAACTTTATCGTAAATTCGGCATGAATGCTGAACTAATTATCGACCACGCTTGGGGAATCGAACCCACCACCATCGCCGATATTAAATCTTATCGCCGCAAGGATCACAGTATTAGTTCTGGCCAAGTCCTGGCCACTGGGCTCTATTTTGAAAAACTTCGCAATATTCTTATCGAAATGGCCGACAAACTCTGTCATGAACTTCATGAAAAACAGTTACTGACTAATAACCTCACCCTGCATCTCTCTTACGATAAAAAGGCCGATTCTACCCCTATTAAACCTTTCGCTCACGGTTCCAAATCTTTTTCATACACCGACGAAAGCAATCTGATTATTGAATATTTTTTACAAATCTTCACCCAAATTCTCGACTCGACCCGCCCAGTCAAGAAGCTTAATCTCACCCTCGGTCACCTCAAATCTGCCGAGAAGGTAACCACGCAATTAGACCTCTTCGAAAGCCCAAAAATCGCCACACGCGCTAAGCGTAATCAAAATCTCGAACAAGCCACTCTACTCATCAAGCAAAAATATGGTAAAAACGCCATTCTGCGCGGCACTAGCTACCTCGAAGGTTCCACCATGCGCGAACGTAATCAACAGATTGGAGGTCACCGTGCCTAAATCTAACCAGCAAATTAGAGCCTCTCAACCAAATCTATCTAAACCTTCACGGTTAGATTCTGAATCGGCTGGCCCATATCAAGACATCATTAATTTCCAGCCACCACACCTACCGAATCATCCACCGATGTCTCGCACTGCCCGGGCTGCCCAGTTTATGCCTTTTAAGGCGCTCGAGCCCCACGAGGCCAATATTCAGGCCGTCGAAGAACTCGTCGAACAAAAAACTGATACCTATATTGATTTCGAGGAAATCTATCCCGATTTTTAGTGCATTTATTTACAGATTTCATATCTTATGGTAAAATAGTCCCAATCATGTCAAAAAAGAGTAATACCAAACGCAAGCTCGTCGGTCTCGTTTCAGAGGAATCTGGTATCCGTGCATACTATACCAAGAAGAACACTATGAACACCCCAGACAAGCTTAGCTTGAAGAAATACGATCCAATTCTTCGCAAGCACGTCGTTTTCACCGAAACCAAGAAAAACCTTGGCCGTAACGAAGTGAAAGAGAAGAAGCGCTAAAATCTCCCTCTCCTTATGGGAGATTTTTTCTGTGCCAAAAATTTGCCATAAAAAAATAGCTCCCTCGAGCTAATCTGGCAGGGGCGCACGGAATCGAACCATGATCTACGGTTTTGGAGACCGCTATACTAACCATTGTACTACGCCCCTAGGCTTTTTTATTATAACATATTTCTCTAGCACTTAAATCTCTAAATCAATTATATTTCTCTAACACTTAAACTTTTATCTCAAATCGGTTATACTTAATTTAACCAATCATGAAAACTCAGATTCAAAATTTCTGGTTCAAACTTCTCACTAACCTCAATTTTTGGCTGACACTTTGGTCGATTATGTTCGCCTATTTCTTCCTCGTCGGCCTTTTAAATTTGATTTTTGGTCACCTCGTCCCAGATTTTCTTCTCACCCTTGCGACTTTCGTTAAAGTCTCCACTATTCTCACCTGTTTAATCTACACTAGTTTCTTCGCGCCAAAAGACTACCTCTTAAAAGCCGCGCTTCTTTTTACCTTCGCCGCCGATGTCGTACTGGCTATTGATAATATCTCGCCATTTGGCATTATTTTATTCTGTTTTGCCCAATATTTTCACACCTCACGCTACGCTGATGTCAGCCCCAAATTCTTTATCGCTTGGAGCTTTTTTATTATTTTATTATTTATCTTTACTCATTTTTATCAAATTCCAACAATTTATGCCGCCGGCTTCGCCTATGGCAGCTCACTCATCCTCAATCTCGGTCTGGCCGTCCAGTGGTTAAAGCGCAAAACTCCCCGTTTTCGTCGTGCCGCCATCTGTAATTTTATTGGTTTTATGCTTTTTATCGCCTGCGATCTCACCGTCTTAATCTCTTTTTTCTCACGCACACATTTTCTACCGATTTTTCTTTATCAACCGGCTAATTTTATTTGTTGGCTCTTTTATTTTCCATCGCAAATTCTCCTCGCCAATTCTTCCGCCCTCACGAAATCTTATTACCGCCCCTTCGATTCCGAATTAAAACGCATCAGTAAAAAATCAAAGCTCATAAATCAGCTTTAAATTTTAAATTATTTGTTCACCTAATTACTTCCATGATATAATATCTCCAATATGGAAGGTAAAAAGAAAACAAGACCTCGAGCTATCCTGGTATTCGGTGCGCCATGTAGTGGAAAAACTACATTTTGTGAAAAATTCTCACAACGTTTCAAAGCTCCTTACTACGATCTTCGAGCCTTGCGTGAAGAAGCGGACTTCACTGAGAAACAAATTCACGTCGTCCTCGAGGCGATTGCTAAAACCGGTCAAAATATCGTGATTGAAGGTGGTCTCGATACCGAGGATGAGCGTAATTCCGTACGCAAACTATTAAAACTCTCTGGTTATGCGCCGACCCTCGTCTGGATTCAAACCGATATTAATACCATCAAGATGCGTTTGAAGCTCAAGCTCCGCTCGATTGCTCGCGCTAAGGAAGAATATGATCGCCGTATCCGTCTCATGGAAGCTCCAGCCGAGATTGAAAAACCGATTATCCTCTCTGGTAAACACACTTTTGAGACCCAACTTTCTCACGTCTTAGCTCAACTTCAAAATGATTCTCGCCGATTCTGAATTTGGCGAAATTATTGTTCGCCGCAACGCCTTAGCTAAAAACATTTCTTTTTCACGTTCCACCTCTGGCCGACTACAAATGTCGGTCCCATCCTTTGTCTCCGAACGACAAATTCAAAAAAGCCTCGATTCCATGCGAGATCGCTTACGTGGTCTAAATTTAGCTGACCCCGCCACACAACGTGCTCGAGACACCCAGAAAAAGCTACTTATGAAACAAGCCAAAGAGTATTTACCCTACCGCCTTGAATATCTCGCGAAGCGTTATGGTTATCATTATGACCACGTCACTTTAAAGCACCAATCTACCAGATGGGGCTCCTGCACTCGTCGTAAAAAATCCCTGTTCGGCGGCTACGAGTTCACCATTTCTATGAATATTGGCTTAATGCGTGTACCCGAAGTTCTACGTGATTATTTAATCATTCACGAACTCGCCCACATCAATCATCCCGACCACTCCAAGGCTTTTTGGCGAGAAGTCGAAAGCCATGACCCAAATTACCGCGCACACCGTGAAATGCTTAAAAAACATAATCCAGGTCTATGATATAATATGTTTATGCAAGGGCAATCTATCTCTAAATTTCTTGATGCCACCAAGGTTCACACCAGTGTTTTTGATCGCAAATTCATGTATCTTTCGGACATCATCGACCCAATTTATCGTGAATATCTAATTAAGCTTGAAAAAATTGGTGTTAATCTCGACCTTGACGTGATTCGTCGTCGTCACCAAGTCGAAAATTATACTGACATTATCAAATTTATCGTCGGCTACCTCAATTCACGTCTCAAAAATCCGACTAAGGGGAATATTCTAATCTCCATGAACGCCACTTCCGCCCAAAGCATCGATATCACCCCAGCCAAATATCATCTAGTAATTACCGATGACAGCGTCGTGATGACCGTTGATAGTAGCGAACAATATTCCGCCCTCGGGGCTAAAATTAAATCTCGCCTCGGATTCGGCACTTCAATCTCATTCCCAATTCGCGAGCCCTACGACTCTATTTAATTTCCATAAAACAGGGAAGTCCGCCCCTGTTTTTTCTTTTATTAATCTTTTTAAAACTCTTGTTTTAAGCATAAGCTTTTGCTAAAATAAACTTATAAACGGGAGCATTATGAAAATCAAGAAATCATCAATTTTTGGTGTTTTTGGCGCATTATATTTATGCTTCTTTCTGATTTTTACTTTTCTAGCCTTCCAACCCCAAACCGTAGAGGCCAACACTAATTTGATTCTCGAAATTCCCAAAATCAGCCTCACCTCACCGATTCGTGCCCTCGAAATTACCGACGAGAACACCCTTATTTCACCAGAACGCATTGCCGGCGTCTATCACGCCAATCAAAATCACGATTTTATTATTGGCCACTCCTCTACAATTTTTCAGAATCTAAATAAGCTATCAGTCGGCGATACTTTCCGTTTTGGTGACCAAACTTACCAAATCAAAACTCGTAAAATTCAGCAAAAATCCGACATCAATATGTCAAAACTCTTGACCAAAAAATCTACCCCAACCATCACCTTGATGACCTGCCATGGCGAAAAAATCTCCGGGCACGATTATACTGAACGTCTAATTCTCACCGCCGAATTAGTTTAGGCCTTCATTAATCGTACCGCGAAACCACCCATTCCTACCACCGGAATTTCCAGTTCATCTTCCGCATCCACCACTAGACGCTCGATTTTGAGATCCGTTGGGTTCGTGCGAAAATCCGCTATGTCGCCATCACGGAATACAAAAGCATTATATTTCACGTCTTTTTCCAAGAAACTTAACTTAATTTTCATCGTACGCGCCATGTCATCGACGATACCACCGATATACCAGTCCGTCTCCCCTCGCCCGCGCCTGGCTACCGCATAATATTCACCAATTTTACCGAGTAAAGGCACTTCAATTTCGAAATTCACTGGTACTTTTTGGATAAATGACAGCGCATCCCGATTTTTTTCATAAGATTCTGGACGGTCGGCCAACATCTGCATTCCAGAATGAAACACCACATAGTAAGCTAACTGCCTAGCCAGGGTGGAATAAACTTTTTTCGCTGGATTATTTAAATCAAAAATCCCCGGCGTAAAATCAAAGCCACCGGCGAGCATTCTCGTGAAAGGTAGAATCACCGCGTGTTTAGAATTCAAACCACCACCTTCATATTCCTGCCCCTTTGCCCCCTCTGTGCAGAGCAAGTTCGGATAAGTTCGTTCAAGACCGGTGCCCTTAATCGATTCGTGGACATTTAGCATCATTTTTTTCTGTGCCGCTAACTTCAGGACGTTACTAAAATGCAACACCCCCGCCTGTGACTGATGAAATTCTTCACGCCCCTTAATCAACATCTTCGGACCTGAATAATCCAATTTCAAATAACGCACACCTAATGCCTCTAATTCATCGAATTGCTTAACTAGATTTTTTTCGTAGTTATCAATCTGACTTGCCGTCTCACATTGTGCCACAATTTCAATATTTTTTTGTTTAGCACGCTCCAAAATTTTCTTTTTATCTAGTTTCTTTGCCAAATTTTGGTCTGACCACCCCTCAATCAAGAGTCCCGCAACACCTAACTTTTCACACCAATCAAGATATTCCAGCGCATGCTCCGTAGTCGCACCTTGCCTTTCAGAAGCTGTAAAACTCCAAACCCCAATCAGCATCGCCCACCAAATTCCCAGAAATTTAATCGACGTAACCCAATCAAAATTCATTCTCGGGCTTTGATTTAAGCTTAAAATCATCTTATTTTTCGTCAGTTGCACTGCAGTATCCGCCACCATTACTACCCGCCATGGCGTTTCAAAAGGTAGCGTCAAATAAGCCTTCATGCCGTCTGAGAGTGGTGTAATATTCGCCTCCAGTCGACCGATTTTATTCAGCCCCAAAGTCATCGAACCATAATTAATCAGCGCTGCTTCGTGAATTGACAAAATCTTACCACTCGGAAGTTCTGCGGTAAATGGTGTCTGCCTCGAACCAGTTAAATTAAAAATCGTCCGCTCCTCATAATCCGTTTCTGACCTCGCTAGAGTAAAGGCTGGCATCGACCAACTTTTCGCATGAATATCCAGATTAAATTCCGTTAGTTCATTCGTAATAATCATCCGCTGAAAACCGGGTTGGGGTGGGAACTCATAACGAAACGCCACCCCCTCATCAAAGACTCGCACTCTTAAAGTAAAGATACGTCCGTCTTTTTCGCGCTCCGCCAGATAAAAAGTCGTCTCGTTATATTTATTCACAATATCCAAAGTTTCCCCCACTACACTTTGCCAAGTTTCATCCTTAAATTTTGGCAAAATCCTCACCACCCCCAAATTTTCCGCAATCGGTTTTTCGTTATAAATTTCGAAACCTAATCTAGAGTTACTCAGTAATACTTCTTGATTTTTTAGCACCCGATAGCTCGGACTACCATTTTTCAGACTAAACTCAAAAACAAAACTCCCGCTCGGTGATTTCACGTTAACCAAAGAATTCGCTTTCGCTTCTTCTTTTTTAAAAAGTCCTTTCAAAAAGCCCATATGCTTAATATTATACCGCATATGCTAAATATGATAAAATAATTTTAAGATGCAAGACGAAATTAATCTCGAAGAATTAGCCAAAAATAGTAAACCTAGTTTTCTCAAAATTTTCTTTATCGTACTCGGTACCATTCTTGGTGTATTTGCCATCGCTTTTGGTGTAGTTTCTTTGCTTAAACTCCTTTCAAACACTGCTGAAAAAGTCGAAAATAAAAAACCGGAGATTGCTAAAGTTACCGAAAAACGCGCACCGCATCGTATTGATTTACAATACCTCATCGACGATTGGCGTCGCGACCAGGGAACTACCGAAGAGTCATCAGTGCTAATTTATGACCTTAATAACTCTGATATCGTCGGTCGCTTTAACGATACTAAAACTTTTACCGATCCAAATCTCGTTAGTCTCCTAGTGGCTTACGAAAATTACCGCCGCCTTAGTGATGGCAGCTTCCATCTCGACGACCAAATTAATCTTAAAAATCAAACTGCACTCTCCAGGAAAGACTGTCTCAATGAACTTTTCACTTCCGAAAATCCAAATTGCAAGGATGCCCTGCGCGCCGAACTTTCCGATGCGGTTATCAAAAATCTTCTCACCAAAATGGACTTAGAAGACCTTAAAATCTCTGGAGATACCCTCACCCTCACTGCAAGCGAATATTTAAAATTAATTAAATTTCTTTATAATCCCGAAAATCTTAAGTCTGAAGATTGGGATCAATTTTTCGCACATCTTCTCATTACCGGCGATCACTTTGCCTTAATTTCCGGCATTAATAAAGCCACTATCTTCGATTACACTTCCGCCAAATTAAAAACCGAAACTGCTGCAAACACTCTCCCGTATTTTAGTGAATTTTCCATCCTCGAGTTTAAAGATCTGCCAAAATATCAAGACCGCAAATACATCGTAATTTCACTTAATCAGAATTTTAACCCAACTAAACTTAATTCGCTCGGCCGCAATCTCGAAGAACGCGTCCTTAATGAACGCTAAATAATTATTCTAAAAAGATTACACCAGCCAAATATTTATAATCTTATTGACTTAACTAAATCCAACCTCTTACATTAACCTTTAAATAAAAATAAATCCCCAGAGGGATTTATTTTTTACTAAGATTAATTAAGCTTGAACGTTCCAGCGAGCAATTGCTTCTTTTACAACTTCCTTAGCTTCCTCAGCGCCGAAGAAACCTTTCACTTCGGTAGTACCTGGCTTTTTCAAATCTTTGTAGTGATTGAAGTGGAATTCGATTTGGCGGATTAATTGCTTTGGCAAATCTTCCAAAGTTTGGTACTTATCACCGTTATTACGGTCGTCTTCTGGCACACAAATAATCTTGTCATCAACTTCATCAGAGTCAACAAACTTCATTACGCCAAGAATACGGGCCTTCATATAAATGCCAGTCGTCAAAGGCTGATCAGTGATCATCAAAACATCGAGTTCATCACCATCCTCATCGAGAGTTTGAGGAATAAAACCATAATTACAAGGCTTTGCAAATGCCATTGGTTCGACACGGTCAAGCATAAAGCAAGCATTTTTGCGGTCCCATTCAATTTTGTGATTTGAGCCAGTAGGAATCTCGATGACGACATTAAGTTCACCATTTTCGTAGTCACCTGGGGTCAAGATTTTGTTAAAATCAGCCATATTTCTCCTTTATTTTTTCTTATTATACCATTTTTTCTCTCTGTGTTAAACTAGAACTATGGAATTTACCGATTTAAGAAAGCCTCTCGCCGAACGTATGCGACCTCAAAGTCTCGACGAGGTTTTTGGGCAAAAAACTATTATCGGCAAAGGCAAAATTCTTACGGAATTAATCAAATCTAAGGAACCGACCAATCTTATTTTTTGGGGCCCTCCTGGTACCGGCAAAACCACCCTGGCTCGCATTATTGCCAAAGAACTCGACGCTGATTTCGTCGAACTTTCCGCCGTCACCGCTCATAAATCCGATGTTGAACAGGTAGTCGAACGTGCCAAACAAAATTGGAATCTTAAAGTCCGCACCCTGCTTTTTATTGACGAGATTCATCGTTTCAATAAAGCTCAACAGGATGCCTTTTTACCTCATGTGGAATCTGGCCTCATCACCCTCATCGGCGCCACCACGGAAAATCCCAGCTTCGAAGTCATCCCCGCACTCATTTCACGTAGTCGCGTAGTAATTTTATCTACCTTAAAAGATTCTGATATCAAAGACATTCTACTTCGCGCCATCGAAAAAGAATATCCTAAAGCCAAAATCGATCCCGAAGTCATCGACTTTCTCGCACACCTCAGTCACGGCGACGCCCGTTCAGCACTGGGCGATCTCGAGCTCTGTCTTTCACTCAAAAATAAGCTTACCCTCGATTTTGTCACCAAAACTCTCAATAATAAGG
Source organism: uncultured Candidatus Saccharibacteria bacterium (assembly GCA_963543945.1). GTDB lineage: Bacteria > Patescibacteriota > Saccharimonadia > Saccharimonadales > Saccharimonadaceae > Nanosyncoccus. Next base: position 16,291 of record CAUUCN010000001.1, on the reverse strand, counting down.
TCAACTATTTTGATAAATCCGGTGATCGTCACTACGATACAATTTCCGCCTTCATTAAATCCATGCGCGGTAGCGATGTCGACGCCACACTTTATTACCTCGCCCGTATGCTTGAAGGTGGAGAGGATCCCAAATTTATCGCCCGTCGTATGGTAATTTTTGCTTCCGAAGATATCGGACTTGCTGGCAATGGCGCCCTCACTCTCGCCGAATCCGCCTTTTCCGCCATCGAGAAAGTTGGTATGCCAGAAGGGGGAATTATCCTATCTCATGTGGCCGTAGCTCTCGCGAAATCTAAAAAAGATCGTTCTAGCTATGACGCCTGGGCTCGCGCCAAAGCTCTCGCTAAAAACACTAGTCATCTACCAATCCCGCTTGAAATTCGCAATCCCGAAACTAAACTCATGAAAAACCTGGGCTACGGCAAGGATTATAAATGGGAAGCCAATTTTCATCACCAAAAAAGCTACTTACCCGAAGAAATCAAAGACCAAAAACTTTATTTTCCACCAAAAAAATAGAGAAGAAGTTGTCAAATCCCTCTTTTTATGCTTTAATATAAACAATTTAGTACCTTAATAGGAAAATTGTGTTGTAAAAGGAGGGGTAACCATGGAAGGTTTCTTAGACAAACGCAAATTAGAGAACGAAGCCAGTTTCAAGGAAGTTTTACACGTTTTAGACGAATCCTACAATCTTTTCAGTCTACGCTTCTGTTGGTCGGATATGCTTGAAACTTCAAAAACCGGCACCGAGTGGAAAGAATACACGTCCTTTCAGGCTCTAACTGATTTTAATCAAACACTGAGGTCCTGGTATCAAGATCAAAATGCGCCAGAACTCGAAGTGCCCAAGGAGATTCACGCTACTATTTCGGTTGACCGCATTACTAGCGTAATGCCCAGATGTGCCAAACAACATGCCAGGCACTATCGCAATGATCACATTAAATTTCGCACTTTTCAGTTTAGTGTCAAATCACTTCGGCACATCACTAGGGCAGAAATTCGTGAACTTTTTAACGAATACAGCGTCCCTGCCGATCTGAGAGATGCCATCAGTAAAGGCGATGTTTACGTCGTTACTACTACAAGTGGCGAAAATTTTAATTTTGTTCATCGTATCACTACTGAAAAAGCCTAGCCAGAAAAACGCAACACAATTTTTCACCCCCGAAGTCGGGGGTCTTTTTTATCCTGAATCATTTACAAAAACCTCTTTACATGATACAATCTACTTGACAGTCTGATTATCAGACTATTTTTTATGGAAGGAGTATATGGCGCACATCACCCGCATCAAAGCAGGTCAATCTGGGTCAAAAAATTCAGATCAAACCACCAAAGCTTCTGGCAAAAATCCAGAACCTAAAAAACCGATTCAAGACAACGCCGAAATCCGCGCGGATATCACAGAATCAAAAGCCAACGACAAAAAGTCCCTTAAAAATGCCAAAAAACTGGCCAAATTAGAGAAAAAAGCCGAAAAGCTAGCCGCCAAGAAGGCCAAAAAAGCTTCCGGTGAAAAATCCAAGAACCCACTTATTCGTTTCTTGCTTTTCATCACCACCCCAATTCGTGCTTTCTTCCGCTACCTTGCCGAATCTTGGCAAGAACTCAAGCAAGTACGCTGGCCAAACCGTAAAATGACCTGGAAGCTCGTCTTCGCGGTTATTTTATACACAGTCATCTTCGCCGCGCTGATTATGGTACTTGACGCATTATTCACATTATTGTTTAATAACTTATTGAAATAGGAAAGAGAAAAAGGAAATCACATGGCAGTAAACCGTTATGACGACACCCTCCAATGGTACACCGTAAGCACTTACAGTGGCTACGAAGACAAGGTCGCCGAATCCATCAAACAACGTCTCGATAGTGCTGAATTCGAAGGCAAAATCCTCGATGCTATCGTACCAAAAGAAAAACAAATCGAAATTAAGAACGGCAAGCGCAAAATCGTCGATCGCAAAATCTTCCAGGGTTACGTTCTTGTCCAGATGCGCCTCTCTGATGAAACTTGGTATATCATCCGCAATACCCCAGGCGTCACTGGTTTCGTCGGCACCGGCACCCAGCCAACCCCAGTTTCCGAAAAGGAAATTAATAAAATCAAGAAACGTATGGGCGTAGAGGATCCAAAATATTCCGTCAACTACGCGCTTAACGAAGTTATCGCCATTACCGATGGACCATTCAAGGGCTTCGAAGGCACCATTGCCGAAATCGACTCCAGCAAGGGTAAACTTCGTGTCATGGTCTCCATGTTTGGTCGTGAAACGCCAGTCGAACTTGACGCCCTTCAAGTTAAAAAAATTGACTAATTCCATAAAAATCTTCTTAAAATCAGACTCATTTCGGGGTCTGATTTTTTCCTTAAGGCTGAATTTTCATCAAGACTGATTTATTTTAATTGCTTATGCTATAATCAGCTTATAGAAATTTTAAACGGAGAATCTAATGGAACCACAAATCCAAGTTAATTCGGAAATTGGTCGCCTCAAAACCGTGCTTCTTCACCGTCCAGGCGAAGAACTCGAGGCTCTCACTCCCGAATATATGAGCCGTATGCTTTTCGACGACGTGCCATACCTAAAGGTCGCACAAGAAGAACATGACGCCTTCGCTAACGTCTTGCGTGAAAACGGCGTAGAGGTACTTTACCTCGATCAACTCGCCGCCGAAGCTCTCGCCAATGAAGAAGTGCGCGATCGCTTCATTGTCGAAATGGTTCGCGCTTCTAAACAAGAGGAAACTTTCTCAACTTTTGCCATCGTTAATTATCTTCAGACTCTCGACCCACTCACCATGGTGCGCAAAGTTATGGCCGGTGTTAAAAAGAGTGAAGTTGAAGATATGGAACCTACCAATAAGCAACTTCATCATTTCATGGTCAATGATTATCCATTCTATCTTGACCCGATGCCAAATCTTTATTTCACCCGTGACCCAGCCGCTTCCATCGGTAATGGTCTCACCATTAATAAGATGCACTGGCCAGCCCGTCGTCGCGAATCACTCTTCATGCAGTATATCTTGAAGTATCATCCACGTTTTGCCAACCAAAATATTCCAGTTTGGTACAATCGCAATAATCGCTTCTCCGTCGAAGGTGGTGATGAATTAGTCTTGAATAAGCACACCGTCGCCATTGGTATCTCCGAACGCACCGAAGCTGAAGCTATCGAACGTATCGCTTCACGTCTCTTCCATGACTCCGAATTTACTCGCGTTCTCGCCATTAAGATTCCAGCCAAGCGTGCCTTCATGCACCTCGACACCGTCTTTACCATGATTGATTACGACAAATTCTCCGTCCATCCAGAAATCATGACCGCCGGTGGTGAACTCGATATTTATGTCCTAGACAAATCCAACACTCATGTTGGCTACGAAGTTACCCATCGTCGTGACCTCACTAATGTCTTAGCTGAATCTCTTGGTGTATCAAAAGTTCAACTCATCCAATGTGGCAATGGTGACCCAATTGCGGCTGCTCGTGAACAGTGGAATGACGGCTCCAATACTCTCGCCATCGCTCCAGGCGTCGTAATTACCTACGATCGTAACTACGTTACCAATGAAGCCTTACGCAAGGCTGGTCTCAAAGTTATCGAAGTCGCTGGCAGCGAGCTCGGTCGTGGCCGTGGCGGTCCGCGTTGTATGTCTATGCCACTTTTCAGGGAGGAAATCTAATGTTAAATCTTAAAGGTCGCTCATTTTTAACTCTTAAAGACTTCACCCCACGCGAAGTTCAGACTATGCTGGAAACTGCCAAACAACTCAAAAACAATAAGCTCACTGGCGTTTCTAATAAAAACCACGAAGGGAAGACCATCGCTCTTCTCTTCGAAAAAGCTTCCACCAGAACTCGTTGCGCCTTCGTGTGTGGTGCCCGCGATCTCGGCATGCATGCTGAATATCTCGGCAAAGACGACATTCAGCTCGGCAAAAAAGAGTCTGTCCGTGACACCGCGCTGGTACTTGGTCGTATGTTTGACGGTATTGAATTCCGTGGTTTCGCCCACGAAACCGTCGAAGAACTTGCCAAATACGCTGGCGTTCCAGTCTGGAATGGTCTAACCGATAAATTCCACCCAACTCAAGGCCTTGCCGATATGTTGACTATCAAGGAACATGTAGGTTATCTACGCGGCGCTCACCTCGCTTACGTGGGTGACGGCCGTAATAATGTCGCTAACACCTTAATGATTGCTTCGGCTCTTTTAGGTCTTCATTTTTCCATCGGTACCCCTAGAGAACTCTTCCCAGAACAATCGCTTATCGATGAATGCAATGTTTTGATTGAAAAATATCAAACCGGCGCCACTATCAAAATCGTGGAAAATCCTTACGAAGTCGTCGCCGATGCCGATGCCATTTACACCGACGTCTGGGTTTCTATGGGCGAAGAAGACAAATTCGAAGAACGCATTAATCTCCTTAAATCCTACCAAGTTAATCGTGAACTAATGCAGGCTACTCGTAAGAAAAATACTATTTTCTTGCACTGCTTGCCAGCCTTCCACGACAAAAACACCAAGATTGGTAAGGAAATTCTCGAACAATACGGCCTTGATGCCATGGAAGTCTCCGACGAAGTCTTCTACAGTCCGAATAGCGTCGTCTTTGATCAAGCGGAAAACCGGGTTTACACCATTGAAGCAGTCATGGATTTAACTCTTTAGACTGATTTCAGTTTTCCACAATGAAAAAGAAGCAGACCCCCTGCTTCTTTTTTAGCATAAGTGCTATACTTGATTCATATAAACCAAACTTATATGAAAGGACATATATGGTTGCAAAACCTCAAAAGGTGAAGAAACAACCAAAACAAAAAACCCCTCATACCAAGAAGGTATCGGCTTTTGCTGTTTTGTTTGCGATCATCGGCCTGATGGCAGCCCTAACCTGGGTTATTCCATCCGGTAAATATAACATGATTAAAGGCCCGAATGATCCGTCTCAGGAAATTCGCGAAGCCGGCACCTACCAGCGCATCGACAAAGTCGAACATATCGTAGATGAAGAGACTGGAGAAGTCACCACTGTCGACCATCGCCAAGGGCTTTGGGATGTCTTTATGGCACCAATCAAAGGTATGGCTGATCGTCTTGATGTCATCATCTTTGTCTTGATTCTCGGTGGTTTCCTAGGCATTACCATGAAAACTGGTGCTCTCGATGCAGCTCTCGGTGGTCTTCTCAAGAAGATGAACGGTAAAGAAATTTTCCTTATTCCAATCTTGATGACCTTATTCGCTATTGGTGGTACCACTTATGGTATGCAAGAAGAAGCTGTCGCCTTTTATGCCCTTATTATTCCAGTCATGATGGCTGCTGGCTATAATTCTATGACTGCCTTAATGATGATTGTACTAGGTGGTGGAGTCGGTGTTTTGGCCTCCACGGTCAACCCATTCTCTACTGGCATTGCCGCTAGGACCGCTGATGTTCAACTCGGTAACATTCTCTGGATTCAAATGCTCGTCCTCGTAGTCATGCTCGTTCTTGCCATTCTTTTCGTCATGAATTATGCAAAGAAAGCAAAAGCTGGTAAATACGCCGATGATTCTTCCGTCGCTTCCACTTTTAAACCAATTAATCTTAATAGCGTACCAGAATACAATTTCAAACGCCAACTCATCATGGGAGTTTTCGCTGTCACCTTCGTGATTATGATCATCTCTCTCATCCCTTGGAGTGGTTTTAAAATCGATTTCTTCGATGTCTTGCATGAATTCTTTGCTGGAGTTCCAATACTTTCTACCGTTCTTGGTGTTAATCACAATGGCGCCCTCGGAACTTGGTACTTTAATGAAATTTCTACCCTCTTCCTCATCTCGACCGTGATAATTGCCCTCATTTACCGCAAAGAGTTTAGCAAGAAAAACGTCTCCATCACCGACACTTTCATTAAGGGATCAGAAGACCTCTTGAGTGTCGCCGTAATCATCGCCGTGGCAGCTGGCGTCGCCATCGTGATGCGCGCTGGTGGTATCGAAGATACCATTATTCACTGGGGTGAAAAAGGTCTCGCTAATTTCAATGGCGGCCTCGTCGGCGTCTTAGCCTACATTTTCTACCTTCCACTTTCCTTTATTATTCCATCTTCCTCTGGTCTCGCTGCAGCTTCCATGCCAATCATTGCACCAGTCTCTGAACTTGTCGGCAGTAATAAAGAAACCATGGTAGTAGCCTTCGCTAACGCCAACGGTCTCCTCAATATGATCGCCCCAACCATCGCTTCCTTGATGGCCGGACTCACACTTTCTGGCGTATCCTACAAGACCTGGGTCAAACGCGTTATGCCGTTAATGGTTGCCTTTGTTATCATTAGCCTATTCGCCGTCTTCGTTATGGGGATGATTTAATCATGGCCAAAATCGTCGTCGCTCTCGGTGGAAATGCCTTAAGCCGTGATGGCAAAGCAACCGCCAAAGATCAACTCGAAGTCGCCAACCAGACCGCCAAGGAGCTTGCCAAGCTCGTGGCGGCTGGCCACCAATTAGTCATTGTGCATGGCAACGGCCCACAAATCGGCAATATTATTCTGCACGAAGAAGCTATCAATACCGAAAAAACTCCGACTATGCCAATTGATGTCGCTGGTGCTATGTCTCAAGGTCAAATTGGCTATTGGCTACAGAATGCCATGCGCAATCAGCTCGAATCCGAGGGCATCAATAAGCCGATTGCCGCTATCGTGACCCAGGTTCTAGTTTCTAAGGACGATCCGGCTTTCAAAAATCCGAGCAAACCAATCGGCCCATTCTACACTGAAGAAGAAGCTAAAAAGCTTAGCAAAGAACGTCATTTCACCGTCAAGGAAGATGCTGGTCGTGGCTGGCGCAAGGTGGTCCCTTCACCAATGCCACTTTCGATTATTGAATCCGAGCTCGTTGAGATTGCTCTCGGCAATGGCGCCATTATTGTCGCTGGCGGCGGTGGTGGTATCCCAGTTTATTACGACGAATACGGTCGCCTAGTTGGCATTGAAGCTGTCATCGATAAGGATTTTGCCGCCGAAAAACTCGCCGAAACCATTGATGCGGACATACTTTTGATTCTTACTGCGGTAGAGAATGTCAAAATCAACTTCAAAAAGGACAATGAGGAAAATCTCAAGACTCTCACCGCCGATGAAGCCTTTAAGTATATCGCGAAGGGTGAATTTGCCGCTGGTAGCATGCTACCAAAGATTGAAGCCGGTATTAGCTTCGTTTCAAGTGGCAAAAATCGTACCTGTATTATCACCAATCCAGAGAACGCCATTAACGCCATAAATGGTAAAACTGGTACCCAAATTATTGGTGAATAGATAATCGATTAAAACACTCTAAAACAGAGTAGATCCAGCCTACTCTGTTTTTTCACCTCTGTTAATCATTGACTTTTATGCTTAAAAATGCTATAATATAGATGTCGTTTTGGTGTTTTACATTTAGGAGGGGATTATATGAACAAAACATTAACGAAGTATTTTTCAAAAATTTCACTTCAAAAACTTTGGGATGCAAGTCTCGATGATTTTGAAAATATTCCAGAAACTCAACGACTGATGCTGTTAGCTATCTGCGAAAATCGACCGGCCAACCTTGAGGAAATTTATCATTTTCTCGATCAACCGGACGCGCTTTTCAATGATATTTACCAGGAACGAGAAGTTCGTGATAGTGTATTCTTTTATACCTATCCGTTCATCCACGGTGCAGCTATTCCTGATAATATTGAAGAAGTTATCGCCCCAATCGGCACACAAACTTCCAAATATCATCACGAAAATCTTCGTGATCACGTCGCATTAGTGGCTGCCAATTTGGTAGACGCCGGCCTGAGTAGCACCTTAGCCGTGCAACTCGCTGTCCTACACGACGTGGGGAAAAAGTACACCGCCGCTACCAACAAAGTTGGTGACATTTGTTACTATAATCACGAGGCGGTTTCAGCTTTGATTGCAAAATATTGGCTTCGCGGCACTGCTAGCAAGTCCACCATCAAGCAAATCGTAGCTGTCATCTATGCGCACCTACTTCCGCTTACCACTTGGAACAGGACTGTGCATTGGAAAACAGGTCTTCCTTGTAACTTCCGTCAAGATTTTGAGCATGAGCTCGAAAGTTTTTATGACGGTAATCAGGTAGACGTTAAGCGTACCATGGAACTCATTGATACGCTAACCAAATGTGATGAGGGAATTCTGGAAATGACACCTGAATACGCACAAAAAATTGCGCGTGGACGAGAGTTAATTCATGAATTTCGTCATGGTGCCTAAAATTTATCGTACCTTAGAAATAAGCCACCAGGACATCGGTGGTTTTTTCTTTTTTCTAGTATTTTTTAAAGAAATATGTTAAAATATATCCGTTACGCGCTCTAATTAGGAGTAAATATATTATGGCAAAAAAAGTAATTGGTAACTTAAAGTTACGTATCCCTGGTGGTAAGGCCACCGCAGGTCCTCCAGTTGGTTCAACCTTGGGTCAATGGGGTCTAAACATGATGGATTTCATTAATCCATTCAACGACAAAACCAAAGAATTCGCCGGCAAGAACGTCATCGTTCACATCCGCGTTTTCGATGATCGCACTTTTGATTGGGTTTGTCTCGGTCAGCCAGTTGATGATTTAATTCGCGAAGAATTAAAACTTCAAAAAGGCTCTGGTCGTCCAAACACCGAAAAAGTTGGCTCTATCACTCGTGAACAACTTGAAAAAATCGCTAACATCAAGATGAAGCAGATGAATGCTGTTGATCTTGAAGGTGCTATCAAAACCGTCGCTGGTACCGCTCGCTCAATGGGTGTCACTATCGCCGAATAATTAATTAAAATTAATTAACCGTGGGAGAGTTCGCTCGTTAATACCACAGAAAGAAATCAAATGTCAGAAGAACAAATCAAATCTACTGAAGAATTAAACCAAACTCCAGTCGAAACTGTCGAGACCGAAGAAAAATTTGCCAAATCTGGTAAAAAATCTAAGAAGCACCTCGAAGAAGTTAAAGCTGAAGAAGAGCGCAAAGCTCGTGCTGAAGAGCACAAGCAAGAAGCCCTAGAGGAGAAACCAAAGGGTGCCAAGCCAGTCACTCGTTCAATCTTGGAACGCCGTGGTAAAAAATACCAAGCCGCTTACAAGAATATCGACAAGACCAAGGCTTACAGCCTCACCGACGCTATCAAGCTTGCTGTCGAAACCAATCCAGCTAAATTCGATGCCACTATCGAAATTCACGCCCGTCTTGGTGTCGACCCACGCCAAGCTGACCAAAACATTCGCACCACCATCGTTCTTCCAAACGGTAATGGTAAGACTGTTCGTGTCGCCGTCTTCGCTCCAGAAGATGAATGTAAGAAAGCTAAGGCTGCCGGCGCTGACATCGCTGAAGATGCCGAATTCATCAAGCAACTCGAAAAGGGAATCATCAATTTCGACGTTCTCATTTCTACCCCAGCTTACATGCCAAAACTTGGTAAGTTTGCTCGCTTACTCGGCCCTAAGGGTTTGATGCCAAATCCAAAGGCTGGTACCGTCACTCTCGATATTGAGAAAGCCGTCAAGGAATCTAAGGCTGGTAAGGTCGAATATCGTGTCGACAAGCAAGCTATCGTTCACATCGGTGTTGGTAAAACCAATTTCACCCTCGACCAATTGAACGAAAATGCTACCGTATTCATGGATTCTTTAAAATCAATGAAACCAGCTTCTATCAAGGGTCAATACATTAAGAGTATCTTTATTTCTACCACCATGGGCCCATCCATCGCTGTAGAAAATATCTACAACTAAGCTCTTAATCTCTCTAAAATAAGCACCCATAAACCGGTGCTTATTTTTTGTGCCATTTTCATATTTTATGCGATATCTATTAAATTTTACATCATTTTTCTTTCGCCACTTTATTCCATTTATGCTAAACTCGAAGTAGATGTATAAACATAGATTTATCTATTAGGACTAGATAAATAACATAAATGGGAGAGAAAAAACCGTGTCAAAGCGAGGAATTAGACATACCATCAGTGGTAGGTCGGTTTTTAATATATTATCAATCTTTTTAGTCAGCACTTTATTTTGCTTGCTACATTACGAATGCACCCATGCCTCGACTGCCTCACTAGGCATGCCTGGCGAGGTTAAAGTCGAAACCGATTTTTCGACTGGAAGTAGAATGGAGTTTTCTAAATCCATCAATATTACCGTCAATACTAATAGCCCATTAGGTTACAAATTACTTTTTAGTAGCGACAGCGAGGATAGTTCACTAGTGAGCAACGACCCTAAGAACGACTATTCTATCCCTTCTGTCTACGGATCTAATTATGTACTTTCTAGAGACATGCATAACCAGTACGGCTATAATATTAAAGACACTGACGATCAAATTTACCAACAAATCCCAAGCCTTAGTAGCCCGCTCAAAATCAAGCAAGTCAAAGATCCACTTACCGCTGCCGATACTGTCAAATTCAACCTCGGCTTCGAACTCGAATCTTCCGCACAGCCTGGTGAATATCACCGCAATTTAATTTTTACCCTCCTAGCCGAAGATCAAGCTTCCATCCAATTAGTTAATGGTATCGAAATTAATAAGGCTATCAAAAAAGCCGTCGGCATCACCGAGGCCAGCTATCTCGATAACCCGCTTACCACTACCCCGAACGATTTATGGCCAGAGGTTAATATTACCGTAGGTAGAAATAAATGCAGTGATAATATCACCAAAGAACGCACCTCGGTTATCTCCCTGCCAGATTCCGACGCCGAAGTTTATCTCGGTGGCTATCGTAGCAGCTGGGATAATATCTGCATTTGGAGTAATGCTACAGAATTAATCTTCCCAGAAGATCTTTCCTATCTGTATGCCGGACTTGGCGGGACCGACTATCATGTCTCCTTCAATTTTGCCGACGGCCGCAGTAAATCCACGCTAAATTTTAAGAAAGTCAAAAATCTTGACCATCTATTCCACAATACTGTCGCATATAACAACAGCTCCTTCGAAGCTTCAGAATTTTTTGAATATCTCAAAGATTCCCCGATCGAAAGTGCTGAATCCATCTTCGAAAATTCCACAGTCCAGACCGTTGAGAAATTCGGCAATATCGTAAATCGTGCCAAAAATCTCGCCTATGCTTTTCGCAATACGAAATCATTAAATCAAGTTAATTTTTCCGATTGGATCATTGGCGAAGCCGAAGATACTCAGTCTATGTTCGAGGGTAGTGGGATTGGTCAGGCTATCCTAAATAATGCTACCTTCGCTAAGACTAAAAACACCGCAAACATGTTCAAGGACACCCAAAGTTCTTCACTAATCCAGCTTCCAAATGCAATATTTGGTGAAACCACTGACACTCACGCCATGTTCATGAATACCAAATCTTCAAAAATACTTCTAACTAAAGCCACTTTTGCCAAATCTACCGACGCAGGCTCTATGTTTCAAAAAGCACCTCTTAACGAGTTCAATCTATCTAGTGCCACTTTCACTAATACAGCTAACTTTAGTAACTTCTTTAAGGAAAGTGGATCCTATTATTTTACGCTAAAATTACCAAAACTATCCCTCATCTCGGCAGAAAATCTCTCTCAGATGTTCTATAAATCCGAAATTAGCGGTCTCACCCTCAATGTAGCACCCATGGGTGGTAGTCATATTACTGATATGTCGAGTATGTTTCAGGATTGCCCTTATCTTACCGAAATAGATCTCCATAATATTTCCACTGGCCCCCTAGAGAATATTGCCAGTATGTTCAAGAATCTTCCTAATGTACAAAAAATCACTCTCCCAAATATCTTTAATACCGCAGCTGTTACAGATTTTAGTTCATTCCTCGCCGATAATATTCGTCTTGCTACGCTAGAAAACGGTGATAAAATCAAATTGACTAGCGCTACCGACACCAATCACATGTTTGCGAATACTATATCGCTTGATATCAAAGATTTTATTCACCATATTGAATCTGAAAATATCACCGACGCTTCATATATGTTTTATCGAACCACCTCTAGCCAAAATACTACCGTTCCGACTACCTTTAAAACCAATCATATCTCTAATATGAAAGACATGTTTGGTGGTTTCAAGGTTCCATTACTCGATATTTCCAACATGAATTTTGATAGCGCCACCACCATGGAAGAGATGCTTAGTGGAGCAAATCCAGATGAAATTACCCTTGATGACAATAAGTACTCTGCCCAGCAAATCATTTGGCCGGATCATCCAGTTGAGGCTCCATACCTTGCCTCACTTCGAGGTCTTTACAAGGGGAATCACTACCTCGGCCAAATCGTCTTCCCAAAAATCAATTCCCATTCATTAACAGACCTAGGTTATATGTTTAGTGAACTTGGTACCCGTATTGCCCGACTAGATCTCACCGGACTGGACACCTCATTAGTGGAAAATACGGAAGGTATGTTTACTTACGATACTTTTGATTTTGCGCCAGTCAAAATCGCTTTTGACACCTCAAATGTGAAAAATATGCAGAGTATGTTTTATTACACTACGACTCAAGATGGTACTATTGATCTCACCGGACTTAATGTTAGTAACGTAGTAACTATGAGTAATACTCTTGGGTCTAGTTATCTCGAGGTAATTGACCTTACTGGCTGGGATACCAGTAGTGTCGAAGATATGTCTCATATGTTCGACTATAGCAACCGTCTTAATACTGTATATGCCTCAGATAGCTTCGTCACAACCAAAGTTACAAAATTCGAAGGTATCTTTGATCGATGCACTGCTCTCGTGGGTGCGCTCGGGACCACTCCATCCCCAGACGGTATCGAATATGCTCGTATCGACGAACCAGGAAAGCCAGGCGTCTTCACTAGAAAACCCTAATAACCCCTAACGACTCCATTCTTCATCCGAAAAAACCCATCATAAAAAACATTCTAAATCCTCGATTTTGCTCTTCCATTCATCATTCCATTTATGCTAAAATATAAGCATTAAGAGTAAATTTATTTCGACCTATAAAGTCAAAATAAGTTAAAGTGGAGGATTAAGTGCAAAAATCACGCACACACAAAAGAAGTTTTTGTGGTCTAGGCCAAAGAATTAGCTTTGCTCTAATTTTTAGCCTTGCGTTCTTCTTGATTAAAACTCAAGACACTTTTGCCGATTCTGTTTCAATCACCGTTCCATCAAATATCAACATTCAAGCCGACACTGGTACCCAGGCTAAAACTGAGGTCACAAAAACTCTCGATTTAACCGTCAACTCCAGTAGCTCGACTGGCTATAAGCTCTATTTTAGTAGCGACAGTGCTGAGACTGGACTTGTCAGTACTACGGGTAATAGTTTTAAGATTACTTCCGTCTATGGCAACAATAATAATCTGTCTAGTGCTATGAATGATCAGTATGGTTACAATACCGAAACCGTTGACAATAAACTATACAACTACATTCCAGCCCTTGCGTCACCCGCACTAATCCGCAATGTTACCACTCAACTCACAGCGGCCGATAACTTTAAATTTAATTTGGGTTTTGCACTACGTAACAACATCCCAGCTGGATCTTATCAACGTAAATTAGTTTTTACCCTCATTTCAGAAGGTGAATCTACTGGAAAAATCGTAAGTGGCACAGAATTAAATAAAGCACTCAAAAAGGGCCTTGGCATTACTGATCAAAGTTATTTTGACGATCCTTTAAAAACCACCAGCAATTCTTATTACCCTGATCTTAGTATTTCAGTTGGTAAAAATAAATGTAGTAACGATATTACACCAGAACGCACGAGTTTAATTTCCACTCCAGATTCCGAAGCACCGGTCTATCTTGGCGGATATCGTAACTCTTGGGATAAATACTGCATTTGGACACCTGCCACCAAGCTTATCTTCCCAGAAAATCTATCTTATATGTTCTCCGGACTCACTAATATCAATAGAGATGTGTCTTTCACCTTTAATGATGGACGAGATAGTAACATGCTCGATTTTTCCAAAGTCAAAGATGCTTCACACCTCTTTCATAAAACGACGGGTTATTATAGCAACAAATTTAAAGCCGATGAATTCACCAATTATCTGAAAAAGGCAGAAGTTGAAAATATAGAATCACTTTACGAAGATTCTGGTATTTCCGTTATTGATGACACCTCTTTCATGTCAAATGCCAAAAATATTTCTAATCTTTTCAAAAACGCAAAATACCTTGAGACTGCCGATCTTTCTACTTGGACTATTTCCGACATGGAAGACGCCTCATCTATTTTCGAAAATTCGGCACTACGAGAAATCAATCTCAGTAATTCAACCTTCGAAAACACCACCAATACCCAAAATATGTTCAAAAATTCCGCCGCCACCACCATTACCCTCGGAAATGCAACTTTTAATAACGTTGAAAATGCTAGTGGAATGTTTGAAAACACCAAAGCCACCACGATTACTATGCCAAAAGCAACTTTCAATAACGTTGAAAATGCGAGTGGAATGTTTAAAAATGCTCAAGCTGCTACAATTAGTATGCCAGAGGCAACATTTTCTAGTACCACTGACTTCTCAAACATGTTTAATGGTGCCACAAACGCAAGCAATATCGATCTATCCAAAATCACCTTTAGTGCGGCAACTAATCTTTCTGGGATGTTTAAAGACACTTCTGCCGATCAACTCGTATTAAACAATAATAATCTAGGCGGCAACAACATTACTGATATGTCCTACATGTTTGAAAATAGTAAGGTTAAAAATATCGACCTTGGTAGTATGCAAACTGGACCACTTACCGCAGTCGCTGGTATCTTTAAAGGTGCATCCGAACTTAAAACGGTCACCTTACCAACCGTCTTTAATACTTCAAATGTTACCGACATGAGCTCTCTTTTTGAAAATGCCCCTAAGCTCACAACTATTAATAATTTTGATAAATTAGATATCAAAAATGCCCTTAATCTCAGTCACCTATTTGCCAATACACCATATCTATCACAAGCCAACATCATCCCGAATCTTAAAGCCGATAAAGTCACCAACGCCTCGCATATGTTCGCAAAAGCTTATGCTAATGGCCCAGTAACCTTCCCAAGCACATTCAATACTGCAAATCTCACCGATATGAGTTATATGTTCCAAAATCTAGATACTCCTCAACTTGATATTTCTCATTTTGACCTCAGTAATGTCACCACTCTGGAAGGCACATTTAGCTCAGAAAGTAAAACTTCTTCAGCTGGCAAGATTATCTGGCCAGGCAATAATCTGAATCTACCGCACCTAACCTCGATGCGTGGCCTATTTAAATACAATTCGTACCATACTGAAATCACCTTACCAATCTTCCATACTCCAAATCTTACCGACACTAGTTATATGTTCTATGGCATTGGCAATATCACAAAACTTGATAATATTAACACTCTCGAAACCGCTAATGTTGAAAATATGGAGGGCATGTTCGGAGCTAATAGTTCTGGTCTTCTAAGGGGGACTAATGTAAAATTTGAATTTAATACTGGAAAAGTCAAGAATATGAGCTTCATGTTCAATAATACTTATGTGCTTAATCTTGACCTCAGCTCCTTTGATACTAGAAGTCTAGTCAATGCCGAAAGTATGTTCAACTACACCTGGCTAAAAATCCTTGACCTTACTAACTGGGATACTCGAAATCTTGAAAATACCACCGAGATGTTTGCTCAGTCGACCTGGCTCCAATATGTCTACGCCTCCGAAAGCTTCGTAACTACGAAAGTTACAAAATCTAATGATATGTTCTATGGCGTTACTTCCAACCTTAATTACATTGGCAATAATGTTTCTTACGCTCGCATCAATAAACCTGGTGCTCCTGGTGCCTTCACTAAGAAAACATAAACTAAAATACCCCATAACATCTGGGGTATTTTTTTATTTTCTGTAGAAATATGTAACAAAAATCAACTATTCACTCATCCTTCAGGAGTTAGCCATAAAAAACATCAACTATTCATTCATTCTTAAAAAATAAGCCATAAAAATATCCCACCTCAGTGGGATATTTTCGATAAATTCGTAAACTTCAGAGTTTTAATTAAGCTAATTCGATGACAGCACCAGCTTCTTCGAGAGTTTTCTTCAAAGCTTCAGCTTCGTCTTTCTTGACGTTTTCTTTTACGGTTGAAGGAGCACCATCAACGAGGGCTTTAGCTTCACCAAGACCAAGACCGGTAGCTTCCTTAACAGCCTTAATAACAGCGATCTTTTGAGCACCAGCGTCTTTAAGAACGACGTTGAATTCAGATTTGCCTTCTTCTTCGGCAGCAGCGG